>NZ_QGQU01000002.1:600000-756413 GCF_003173795.1 Pseudoalteromonas sp. meg-B1
TTACACTGACGAACTCTATGTTACGGGCAACAACAGAAATCTAAAAAAGCAAAGCTTTCGAATCAAACCATCGCTCAATATGGATGGATAATAAAAATCAAGGGTGATAACAACAATGAATGCACAACATTACTTGCGCACTAAATTAAAGCGTACTGCTAAAGCAACAGGCCTTGTAGGTTTATTCGCTTTGTCTTTAAGCTCACTTAGTGGTTGTGAATCTACAACCCGCGCAGACACACAACAAACACAAGATGCAGCACCAATCGCGAACGCAAAAGCACCCACGCAAGATGATGGCGTGTTTACTAATCCATTATTTCCTAATGGTGCCGATCCATGGCTTGAGTACTGGGATGGTAACTATTACCTAACGACGACGACATGGACATCTGAATTGGTGATGCGTAAATCACCTACTTTAGCAGGACTTGCCGATGCAACCCCAGTCAATGTATGGTCAGCGACAGATCCTGCGCGTTGTTGTAACTTTTGGGCGTTTGAATTTCATCGTGTTAAAGGCCCTGAGGGCTACCGTTGGTACATGATGTATACAGCAGGGACTGATGGTACTTTAGATAACCAACATCTTAATGTATTAGAAAGTGCTGGTGACGACCCAATGGGCCCGTATGAGTACAAGGGCGCGCTCATGCCTGACGTATGGAATATTGATGGTAACTATTTAAGCTACAAAGATAAACTCTATGTTATTTATTCACAGTGGCAGGGCGATCAACAGCTTAATATTATTGCTGAAATGGAAAACCCATGGACGCTGAAAAAAGGCACGCCACATACTGTGATCACACGTCCTGAACTTGATTGGGAGATCAGCGGCCGTAAGGTAACCGAAGGTGCTGAAATTTTGCAGCATAACGGTCGTACTTTTATGACTTACTCAGCAAGCTTTTGTAACACGCCAGATTATAAGTTAGGTATGTTAGAACTGGTGGGTGATGATCCGCTAGATGCAAACAGCTGGAAGAAGTTTGAGCAACCAGTGTTTGAACGCACAGATGAAGTATTTGGGCCAGGTCATAATGGTTTCTTCACTTCTCCAGATGGCAGCGAAGATTGGTTGGTATACCACGGCAATGACTCAGTAGAACATGGTTGTAGTGCCACACGTTCTTTACGTGCGCAAAAATTTACTTGGAATGATGATGGCACGCCAAACTTTGCAAAACCTGTAACACCGGGTGTTGAAGTAGCTCCGCCATCAGGCGAATACGGACCACTGGTTACTCGTGTTCAAGGTCAGCGTTATAACCTAGTAAATGCAACCAGTGGTTTATGCTTAGACATTGCAGCCGATCCTCAAGATGCGCGTGCTGTGCAACGTCAATGTGCTGCAACCAATGGTCAGTGGGTGATTGATGCCACTACAGATGGCTTTGTCCGTTTAGCAAATCGTGAAGACAGCAAGTTTTTAGAGTTGGCTAATTGTAGCGATGCTGATAATGCGAAAACGCAATCTGCTGCATGGCGTAATAACTTCTGTCAGCAATGGAAAGTAGCACCAAGCACTGATGGAAATGTCACTATTACTAACCGTTACACTGAAAAACCATTAGCCGTAGCAGGGTGTTCAGGCGCACAAAATCAAGCGGTTTTACAACAAGGTAAAGATACTGCATGTGCTGATTGGCAGTTACAGCCAGTTGGCAGCGTGGCAGTAATGAGCCAACAAAGTGGTAAAGCGTTGAGTGTTGCTGGTACTGTTAAAGCAGGCACTAATGTTGAGCAACAAGCGTTTACTCATAGCGATGCCCAGCAGTGGTTTTTTGCACCAACAGATACTGGTTACGTTGCTTTAAAACAAGACCTTGAAAGTGGTTATTGCGCCGCGGTGGCAAACAATGCCTTAGTGCCCGGTGCCAATGTTGAAATGGCTGCGTGTGATAGTAAAACCGCACAATGGCGTATTGCCCCAGTGGATGGTGGCGGCGTAATGCTAATTAACCGTTATACAAAACAAGCGCTGGGTTTAAGTGATTGTGGTCTTGCAGATAAAACTAATTTTGCACAACAACCTGATTTAGGAAACAAGTGTCAGATTTTCCACCTTCGTGAACCTAACTAGTCACTAAACATGTTCGACTCTTACCAAGCCACTACTTTGTTAGTGGCTTTTATTTGGTTTGCTGCAAATTAGTGAATTTTATTAGCCCATTTTTCACCAGCTGGTGTCCGGCGCCATTTAAAATAATCATCAAGTGTTTCTAAGGCTTGTTTGTCAGGGACTGGTCCTACTTCGGCTTGCTGTTGAAAATACATAGTACTTGGCTTTTCGTTATTAAAAGCGGGCCAATGGGGCAGGGTATTGTCATTTGGATTGCCATTTTTGGCAAAATTAGTCCAATAGGTGGCCATTGTTTGTGACATTTTTAAATCGTTTTTGGTTACATTCGGATCTGATTTATTTAGATTTTTAAACATGTAGGCAATTTCATGGCCATGGCCAGCACCATGATCTTCATTTTTGGCGCCTTTTTCACGCTTTGGGTGATGGTCGAAGTAATAAAAGTATGCTGGGGCTTTACCATACTGACTTTGTAACTTAGCCCAACTCCATGTATGCCAACCAAATGCTGCATCGCGAACTAGATTTCGAGCACTGCGAGGAATGCTGTTTTTTGCAACAGGGTAAGCTTCAAGTAAGCTCGGTGCAAATTGACCAAAACGGGTTTTTACTCCATCAACAAAATTATTAACATCAGGGTCCCACACAAAGCTGACGCCTTCATCGGAATTATAGCCAACTAAGGCTGGGACATCATTAAACTTGCCTTGTTGATAGAGTTTATATTGGTCGCCTTTGATCACATAACCATCAACGATAGGCCAGCCACCAGGCAGTGACCAACCTTTTGGAATAAAGGTGTCTGCGCTCATTTTTCGCAGCTGTGCAATGGAGGTTGTGCCAAACTGTTTTACATAGTCGAAACCCTCTGCTTGAGCCTGCTCTAAGGTCGACATGTTTTCACCAGGGTAGTTTTTAATGCGAGTAGGGCCAAATGAACCGCCACTTTGCGAAATAACTTTGTTAAATAGACCACTTGCTAACGGTGACGCTGCAAGCATACTCACTGATATACCGCCCGCGGATTCACCCGCGATAGTGACATTGTTAGCATCACCACCAAAATGGCTGATATTGTTTTTAAGCCACTTTAAGGCGGCAATTTGATCGAGTAAGCCGTAATTTCCAGAGACACCTGCTGGGCTTTCCTTATTAAGTTCAGGGTGGGCTAAAAAACCTAATTGGCCAACACGATAGGCGATAGACACTACAATCACGCCTTTATTCGCAAGCTCAGTACCATCAAAAATAGGATCGGATGAACTGCCAAAACTAAAGCCTCCCCCGTAAATCCAAACTAATACAGGGAGCTTTTCATTATCGGATTGTGCGGGTGTCCAAATATTTAAATATAAGCTATCTTCACTGACTCCAGATACCGGATTGCCTGCCTGTATTGGTGCTGGGGCATATTCTTGTGCTTTAAGTACACCTTGCCATTTTTCAGCCGGTTGCGGGGCTTTCCAACGTAATTCACCAACGGGTGGTTTAGCAAACGGCACGCCTTTAAAAACCGCCAGGTTTTGCTGGGCGGTGCCCTGAAGTTTACCTTGTGCCACAGTGACTTGGGTGAGCGGCTCAGCGTTTACACAGGCCGTTGTTGCAGTTAAAAATGCAGCATATAAAAGCCGCTTAAGTGTTGAGGTGTTCATAATCATTCCTTTTCAAATTGCTTTGCTTTTATATCCCAATTAATAAAGTCAGCTGTATTACCCTGCAAAAATAGCGTTGCATTGGTTTGCTTATCTTTTAATTGCCAATCCAACCATTTGATAGCTAGCTTTGAGAACGAACCACCAAACGGCTGCTCAAACGTTCCTGAATGCCCCGCGGTTTTATGATTAGCAAACACAATTGGCACATGATTTATACGCTGATAATCAAGCTTGGCATTTTCTGTGGCAATATCGGTTGGCCCACCGACAAAATAAATAACAGGCGCATGTAAGTTTTGCAGTGACTTAACATCGGCGCTTGCCATGGTCATATCACCAATGCCTGAATTAAACATTAAATAACTGCTGACTCTTTCATCTGCTGCAGTGGCAAGTAGTTGCGCGCCACCACACGATTGGCCTGCAATAGCGATTTTCTTAAGGTTTGCGCTTTGGTAAAATTCACTCAGCGGATTTGCAGATTGCGCTGTGATCCAATCAATCGCGTGAGGGATCATGCTATTACTGGCTTTATTTAAGGGCCTGTCATCAAGGCTGTTTTGCATTTTTCCTAATGCAATCACTAAGTAACCATGCGAGGCAATGTCTGAGAGCATATGCTCAAAGGGAAATGAGGTATCCATGCAGCCGCCGTTCGCAAATACTACAACGGGTAGTTTTATTGACTGATTTAACTCGTTCGGGCGGTATATAACATAGTTACCTAACGAGGTTTCAGTGTCTGCAATGGCGCTAAATGGGCCACTGCCACCTTGATCTATCACTTTAAAGTCGGCTGTTTTAGCAAAGCCAAGTGAGGGTATCAAGCATAGTAAGGTGATGAAAAGACGTTGCATAGCCCCTTCCTTAGTTAATATTGTATTATAAATGCCACTGTATATGATGTTGTGTAAGTTGAAAATAAAAAGTTAAAAAAAAGCCAGACTCTCGTCTGGCTTTTCACGACAACAAACTATTGGGTAAGGCAGCTCACCCTAAATAGTTTACTCTTGTGCAGTAGCTGCATCGTAGAGTGCTTTGATTGCGTCAGCATCGATTGCCCCGTTAAATATTTTTAACTCATCAACCGCGCCGTTGTATGGTGTATCCCAGTAGTTTACACCTAACGCAAATTCATTGGTTTCTCCCTCAACAGTAAATACGCGAGGGAAGCCACCTGCTTCAATTTTAAGCTCACCGTTTACATACATCTTCAAGGTGTCACCGTTGGTTCCGTCAACAGTGAAGGCAATATGAGTCCATTCTTTTGCTGGCAGTCGCATGCCTAAATCACCATTATCAAAGAACGCACCGCCGCCATTTGCCCAAAGGCGAATCGTATTCGAATCAACCATTGAGGGGACTAAGCTTATCCATGCAGACGAGCTTGCACCTGCAAAAAATGCAGTGGTGTAATCTGAGAACATTTCAGGTTTTAACCACATAGATACAGAATAATCATTGGTGGTGATCAAGTTATTTGGTAAACGAACCCCTGAACCTTGTAGGAATACTGCTTGGCCTTTAATACCTTCAACAAAAGTCACGTTACCGCCAGTGTTATCAATACGGTCTCCAGTAGGTTTTGCATTTGCATAAGCGGCGTTTAGTTCAGCTAAGTCGCCTTCAAAGCTGTATTCAGCAGGTGCCAGCGACTTGACTGTAACTTCAAAAGTTTTGGTATCGGTAAAGTCTTTATAGTTAATTGTTGCAGTTAAAGTAACAACTTGGTCACTCGCATTGGCGCTTGGCTGATTAACAACGGCAGTGCCATTAACCGGTTTTAAGAACTCTTCATTATTTGACGTCCAGCTAATCCCTGACACAAATGGCCCAACACGAGGCAATTCAAAGCTTTCACGTATGGCAGTCACATCACCTAAATCAAGTGCATCTTTCACAAACCCTGCAAATTTATCTTGGTCTGTTAAGTTATTAATTGCTGCAGCGTTGATATCTAAGCTATTTAGGGCGTAATCATAGACAATAAACTCATCGATTTGACCTTGGAATGGTGTATCCCAGCCAAAATTTACACCCAGTGCAAATTTAGCTGTATCAGCACTAAACATATCAGGGCGTGGCATTGAGCCAACAAGTGAACCATTAGAGTAGTACTTCATTGTGCCGTTAGCATAAGTGATAGTTACGTGACTCCATTGTCCAGCGGTTGCACCTTGAGTCATCTCAATTTGATTCCATTGCTCAACCTCTGGTTCAACTAGGTAGCGACTCCATAAAATTGTATTTGTGGTGAAATGAGGAGCGCCCCCAGGGATATAACTTACCCAACGATCAGCATTCTCAGCTGCAAAAAAGGCAGGGCTATAACCCGTTACAACATCAGGTTTAGACCAAAATGCAACTGTGTAACTATCTGAGTTGATTATGTCATCGGGTAACCTAACACCGGTCGCACCATCAAAATCGAATGCTTGACCTGTTTGACCGGCAGTATAGGCCGGCGTACCAACACCTGTATTGTCCAAGTTGTTATCAGTGGTCATGGCATCAGCAAGGTTGCTTAAATTATCTGTTAAGCCGTTTTCAAAGCTATAGTGCGCAATCGCATTTTTAAATACGGGGCGCGCTTTTAGATTAACATTGAACGTTTTGGTGATAGTTTCACCATTAAGTGACATATTAGCGGTTAATGTAACTGCTTGGTCGCCCCGATCAGGGGTGGGAATAAATACGGAGCCATTTGCATCAATGTAATATTCATTACTTGATTCCCAGCGAATAGTCGTACCCGCTTTCCCTTTGGTTGGCAATGAATAACCTTCATCATTAATTGACAGCTCGGTCTTAATATTTAATGCATCGCTCACGGTTGCTAAAACACTGGCAGTTTCATCAATTTCAGCGACTTTACTGCCCCAGACTGTGGTATTTTCTAACGATACTGCAGAAAAAGTGACGACAAGATCTTTTTTACCATCATCCCATTGCCATTTAGCCACACCATAGTAAGTGCCAGACTCAAGTTCAAGTTTAACGCTTGAATCATCAACCATGTACCAAATACCAGTTTCATCACCTGTTACTGAATGATCGGCATTTAAAGCAATATGAGTAGAGCGCACTGCGCTGGTATTAACATCAGTCCCATGGTTTATAAATTTGTAGTAACCGTATAGTTGCTCAGCCACCACTAAATTATCACCTTCTAATGGCACATAACGTTGCGGTGAGGTTACCGGCCAACCGGTTGAATTAATAAACATCTCATGCACGCGAACTTGGTGAGCTTCACTCGCTGTTGGAAACTGTGTAGAGGTTTGTGGGAAACGCGTGTGGGTAATCAATAAGTGACGGCCAGTCGCTTCGTCGTAATGGGCAGAGTTATGGCCCGGTGATTGATAACCCCATGCTGGTGAGGTTTCCCCCAGCTCTTGGGTGTATTCAAAACCACCTAATAGTTTTTCACCGATCTCTAAACCACCAACAGCGGCAATATCATTGCCTGCGGTATCTAAGTATGGGCCATTCGGAGTTTTTGAACGTGCTACACGAATGTTATAGCCACCGTTTACATCAAAACCAGCTACTGAGTAAAATAAATAATAGTAGTCACTTTCAGGGCTATACATAGCAAAGGCGCCTTCAATAGCTCTAAAGTCACCACCCACCAAATGTTTACCATAGCCTTGCTCAGCATCTGGCGTACCCGTTTCTTCATCCATTGCCAGTACAAAGATACCGCCAGAATATGAGCCATAAACTATCCATAATTGCCCGTCTTTATCATAAAAAGCGGCGGGGTCAATGACATTTGGATCAACGGCGCCATTCCACGTTGTTTGGCCGTTATCAAGAGGGAACTGTGCAAACTCTTCATCGTTGCGATAGCCACTGCGTAAAAATACGCCTTTATTTTTATATGGGCCTTCAATATTATCAGCTTCTGCGAGGCCTAAGTATGAGCGGTTCCAGCATACTTCATCGACTACATCGACTACATCGGGTGTATCTGGGTTGTCTTGTGCGCAGTGGTTATAATAAAACCAAAATTTACCATTGGGTGCTTTAATAACATCAGCAGCCCAGTTACCGGTAAAGCCGTCTGTCCATTGAATACCTTCTGCAATTTCGCTCGTGTAATTAAAGTCAAAAAGCGGGCTTTCATTCACGGCTTCATTAGCGGAAAGGCTTGAAATCATTTCCCAGTTTAATAAGTCTGTTGATTTTGCTGCCGCTAAATGCGAACCAAAAATGTAATAAGTACCGTCAGTTTCAATGACTGATGGATCGTGCACGCCAACATAAGTAACCGCCACATTACCTCGTTCATTGTATTTAACACTATCACTGACAGTTGGTTTGGCACTTTGTGGCTGGGCAACTGCTGGTGATGACTCAAGCTTAGTGCCTTCCTCGGAGCATGCTGTAACAGCTAAAGCGCAGGTGATCACCATCGCTAATTTGGTTAGTTTCATTTTGTGTGTCCTCTTTATATCGAGATATTGTTGTTATTTAATTATGTGTTCAATGAATGCCAGAGTCTGAAATGCAAACCAACATGCTATTATAATTTTATAGTACAATTCAAACTGTGCAAGTTTATTACATGAGTAAATTTCTTGTTAATTTCGTTACGTGTCTAACTTGTTAATTTATAAATTATTTTATTTTTTTTAGGTGGGTTGGATAAATATTTAGCTGACTAAAGAAAGCAGTGGTTAACATAAAATAGATACAAGGGTTATTTTATGATGTTATTTTTAAATAGTTGAAGATTTTGATGCTGACAGATTTAAGTGAGGAGCATTTATGGTTTAAAAATGCTCCTACACGAGTTATGTGCTAGCTAGTTTTGGCTTTCAATCCCTTCGGATGTCATTATTACGCGTTTTAATGAACCATCTTTATTGTAATATAGCGGGTCTATTGCCACCGAGCGGCGAAAGCGTCCGCCACTGGGCTTACCGTCTTTTGGTGGTACTGCACCAGTGTGATAAATAAAGTAACTTTTACCTTTAAATTCTATAATTGACTGATGATTAGTTTCACTGTTTCCTGCAATTTCATTTAAAATGCCTTTATATTCCCATGGACCATGAACACTTTTACTCATGGCATAACAGATTTTTTCAGGGAACTCGCATGCATAAGAAACATAATAGTATTCATCTTTCTTATGAACCCACAGTGCTTCGGTAAAGTTTGGTAAATCAATGGTTTTAATTTCACCATCGAGATGAAGTAAGTCATCACTAAGTTTTACATATTTAGGTATTAAGTTGCCAAAAAATAGGTAGGTATCACCGTTCTCTTCTTCATAGATAGCCGGATCAATATCATCCCAATCATTAGGAGTGTGTTTAGTCATGTCATCGGTAACAAGAGCGTGACCGATAGCATCTTTAAATGGGCCTGTGGGTGACTTTGAGGTTGCAACACCAATAGCAAAACCGGGTTTAGTATCATCATGGCGCACAGTGGTGAAAAAATAAAAGGTACCGTTGCGCTCGATCATATGCGATGCCCATGCCTCTCCTTTCGCCCATTTAAAGTCAGTAGCTTTCATAATTGGGCCGTGTTTTTTCCAATTCATCATATCGGTTGAGGAAAATGCGAGCCAGTCATGCATTTCAAAAAAAACATCGTTGTTAGGAGCTTCATCGTGGCCAGTATAAAGATAAACCGTGTTGTTGTGTACAAGTGCAGCAGGATCAGCAGTAAATATATCTTTGAAAAGTGGATTTTGTGCAATAGCCAAGCTACTCGAAAGTAATAAAGGCACAGTAAGGTATTTTAAATTAAACATTAGTTCTCCCCATGGGTAGTAATGTAGTGAACAAAAGATGCTTTAAAAATTACAAGTATAATAACAAAAGTCAATAATTTGTATTATTATATTTTCATTGTGAAAATATAGAGTGCTATCTAGTTTTTATTTTAAATTCATTATTATCAGTGCTTTGCCTTTTAAATCTAAATGTAGCTAATGGGGGAATTAGTTTTATGCTGCTTATTTTTAATTCAAAAATTATATTGACTGTTAAATAATCATACAATACTATTAAATTGAGGCAGCAATTAATTAACATATCAACACAATACACAAATCAATATTCTCAACTGACAACAAGCATATTGAAGTGGTAAACCAGAGACAGAAGCACCTAATTAATCTGTCAATATAACTATAATTTGGAGAGCACCGCTAATGTTAAAAAGAACACACATAGCTAGCGCAATTTTAATGGCAATATCGACTCAATTTGCCTATGCACAACAAGAGCAAACACAAGCTCAAAAAGTAGATGCCGATGCAATAGAGGTTATTGAGGTATCGGGAATACGTGGAAGTTTAAATAAAGGTTTGAACATTAAGCGACAGTCATTACAAGTTGTTGATGCGATTGTTGCCGAAGATATAGGTAAGTTTCCAGATAACAACGTTGTTGAGGCGCTACAACGGGTAACAGGCATACAGGTTACCGACCGTGGTGCTGGCGAGGTAAACACAGTATCTATCCGAGGTTTGACGGACGTGACAACAACGGTCAATGGTCGACAAGTATTTACAGCTTCAGGTCGTAATGTAGCGCTTGCAGATATTCCAGCAGCTTTATTAGAAAGTGTTGATGTATTCAAAACGCGTTCCGCTTCGCAAGTAGGTAGTGGTATTGCAGGTCAAATTGATATCAAAACTCAGCGTCCATTTAACTTTGATGGTTCAAAAGTAGTTGTTTCTGCTCGGGGAGTTTACCAAGACCAAGTAGAAGATGTTGATCCAATTTTATCTGCACTGGCGAGTAACCGCTGGGAGTCAAGCATGGGGGAGTTTGGTGCGTTGATCAACCTCTCATATGCTGAAACAAATTATCGTGACCAAAATATGGCCGCAGGTGCAATGGTACCATTTATGACTCTTAATCCGGCTACAGGGTTTGCGCCGTTCGAACGAATTCAGGTTAAAGATGGGCGTGTAAGTGAAAACCCTATTTGGCAACCAGGGCTCGAGAATGGCTTACCATATCAATCTGGCTCAACGCTTGATGTTAATGGTGTGCCAACTGAATATTATCTGTCACGCGATGCCGTTTTTTCTAATGACTTAACTGGTAAGCGTGAACGCCCAGCAGCTAACCTTTCATTGCAATGGCGCCCTAATAGCGACTCACAATATACATTTGAAGCATTTTATAATGGTTTCCGCAATGAATCATTTAATTCACTTAGTTTTACTTTTGTCGATTTTTGGGGGCAGGCTGACACCATGGCTCCACCAGTAACGTTTGATGGCACTAATGTTATAAAAGAGCGTTATGTTGATGTGCCCTATGGCTTCAATAGTGGTGATTTAACTGTAAGTCAAACAGACAGCTACGTGTTTGCATTAGGTGGAGAATGGACTATTAATGATAACTTTAATTTGTCTTCTGAAGTTTATTATCAGAATAGTAAGTTTGAAACTGAGTTTTTAGCAATGCGAAGTGAACGTGTTGCCTATGGTTTAAATGTTGATTTCAATGATAAGGATGGCATGCCGGGACTAGAATACTTAGATAACCCTGCGACATCCGCTAATGAAGCTGATTTAACCGATACCTCTCAATGGAATGTTGCTCAACTGTATGATAATGGTGGTAATCGCAAAGGTGATTCATTAACGTTTACATTAGATGGTGAACTGTTTGTCAATACTTATGGTTTTGATGAAGTGAACTTTGGTATTAAGTACGATAGTAAAGGGGCTTCAGAAGCGTCACGAGAATCTAGATTTGACGTAGATATTCTTGGGCAATCCTTTTCATCACTGGACGAGAGTTTAGCTTCAGTAAATGAAGATTTTTTTGATAGCAAAGCAAACTGGCCATCATCTTGGGTTGCACCAAGTGGTCACTATATTCATGCTAATCGTGGCTATTTCCGTGAACTATACGGCATAAAACCTGAAAGTTTATTACTAGAAAAAACATTCGATGTTGAGGAGAAGTCTTACGCGGCTTATATTCAAGGTAATTTTTCAAGCACATTATTTGGTCGTGAAATTGATGGCCAAGTAGGTCTTCGCTACGAAAATGCTAAAGTAGATATGACCTTCTTTGATATTGATCAAAACCCTACCGCTGTTAGTTCGGCAGAAAATAGTTCATCGGCTTGGTTACCTAGCTTTGTTGTCCGTTACCATTTAAGCGAGGATTTACTTGCCCGTGCAGCCTACACTCAGACTATTCGTCGCCCTGAGTTTTCACAGCTAAATTCGTTTATATATTATACTGAAGATGTAACGGATATTGGTTATGGAACTGCAAATGGGGGAAATCCAAGTATAGAGCCCGTTGAATCGAAAAACTATGATTTAACATTAGAGTGGTATTTTGCAGAAGCAAGTTCACTCTATGGGACATTATTTAAGCGCGATATTGAAGGGTTTGTTTACGGCTCTAACCGTATTATTCAATATCAAGGCCCAGATGAGACTGAACCTGAGGATTATATCCTTACTCAACCAGATAATTCGTCAAATGGAACATTGAATGGTTTAGAATTAGGTCTTGTGTATTTCCCTGACAACTTGCCTGATTGGTTAATGGGTGCAGGTGTTCAAGCGAGTGCTACCCTACTTGATTCAAAACAAGACTTACCAAAGTATAATGATGTAGGTGAGTTAGTTGGTACAGATTCGCGTGATATGTTTGGTGTGTCTGAATTATCTTACTCAACAGTTCTCATTTATGAACGTGAAGACTTTGATATACGTTTGGCCTATCTATGGCGTGATGATTTCTTAAATAGTTACGAGGCAGCACAGTTTGCTAACCCGCTGGGTATATACCGTAGCCCTGAGAAGAGCTTAGATTTTCAGATAAGCTATGATGTTACAGAAGATCTGATGGTGACATTTGATGGTACTAACTTAACACAAGAGACGTATCAAAGTTATTACGAGTACCCAACTACTCATAATTCAAATAATGCACTATATAGCCGCACGTTTGCATTAGGTGTGCGTTACTCTTTCTAATAATCTACTTAAATTAAAGCCTCAGACTACCTGAGGCTTTTTTATTGTGAAGGTAGTACGTTTAATTCCCACCATATCTTTACGAAAATAGTTGCATGCTAATTAGTATGATAATACTATTTATATTGTTAGCATTAAGTTTACAAAAATAACGAATTCAATGAACATCACAATGCTTTGCAATCGAAATTAGATTCGATACTTGTATAACATATTAATAATGATGGTCTTTTTTCTTTTTTAAATATGTTGCTTTATATAACATATTTTAAAAATCAGGTAGTTGTATGGAAAATCAAAAGTTATCAGTTGTTGAAAAAGTCGGTTTTGGTGCCGGTGATATGGCAGTAAACGTTATGGTTGCTGCATTATTTTATTTTATGTCGTTTTTCTACACCGACATTTATGGTCTTGACCCTGTTGATATGGGGATTTTATTTTTAGTTGCACGTTTTGTTGATGCGTTTACTGACCCATTAATGGGCGTGATTACCGATAAAGTAAAAACACGCTGGGGGCAGTTCCGCCATTGGTTCTTATTTTTATCTGTGCCCTATGGGATTTCAATCGTTCTACTATTTACCACGCCAGATTTTGATTACAACATGAAGTTGCTGTGGGCTTATCTTACCTATTTATTTGCCACCTTAATGTTTACTGGTGTGGCTATTCCTTATATTTCATATATCGGTGTATTAACCGCAGATCCAAAAGAGCGATTATCCGCAAACGGATACCGAATGTTTTTTGCCAAAATAGCGAATGTAGTTATTGTGTTTTCAGTTCCCTTACTAGCGTCTTTGTGGGGCGGTGGCGATATTGCTCATGGTTATAAACTGGCAATGATTTTAGTGTCCACTTGTGGTGTAGCATTGTTTCTATTTTGTTTTTTTACTACTCGTGAACGTATTACTCATGAACCTCAGACAGAAAGCATCGCAACACAATTTAAAACATTATTGAAAAACGATCAGTGGTTATTATTATGTGCTGCATGCGTGCTCGGTACTTTAGGTTACGCAATTCGTGGCAGTGTCGCTATGTATTATGCAACTTATTATTTAGGTGAACCAAGTCTTGCTGGAGCGTTTACCAGTGCTGGTATTGCCGCATCAATTGTATCTATGATCGCTAGTACATGGATCACCCAACGCTATTGCAAAATGAAGCTATTTCGTCAATCACAAATCGCGGTGTTATTCATATCTGTTGTAATGTATTTTGCTGTGCAACCTGGAGATGTATATCTTGCCTTCTTTTTATACATTATTCTTTCCTTTGTGGTTGATTTACACGCCCCCGTGTTTTGGTCAGCCATAGCTGAAGCCGTTGATTATGGTGAAATTAAAGACGGTGTACGTGCCTCAGGATTATCGTTTGGTGGCATCTCATTTTGCCAAAAAGCGGGTGGCGGGTTAGCAGGTCTTGCCGGTGGTTTACTATTAGCATTTTTTGAATACAAACCAAATGTTGAGCAAACAGAATTCACCTTGATGGGTCTTGCTTTAATGCTGACTGTTATTCCAGGAGTATTTCATGCATTGCTGGGCTTTATATTAAAGAAATACAAAATTACAGATCAATATTATACCGACATGGTTAAAAACCAACGGTTACCAGAATAATTTTAGGAGCATTTATGTCAACTTTACCTAAGCCTTTGATCCCACAACGTGCTGACCCATATATTCATAAGCACACAGATGGTTATTATTATTTTACCGCGTCTGTTCCTGCCTATGATGGCATTGAACTACGTCGTGCAAAGACGCTTGAAGGACTTGCAACGGCAACACCAAAAATGGTCTGGATGAAGCCACAAACAGGTCCGTACTCGGAGCTTATTTGGGCACCTGAGATCCATTTTAATGATGGCGCTTGGTATGTTTATTTTGCCGCAGCACCGAGTCGTGAAATTAAGCACGATTTATTTCAACACCGTATGTATGCAATTAGCTGTAAAGATGCGGATCCGATTGAGGGTGAGTGGCAGTTTTGCGGTCAAATTGAAACCCCATGGGATACTTTTTGTTTAGATGCCACGACTTTTTATCATAATGATGAGCTTTATTATTGTTGGGCACAAAAAGAACCGGGTGTAAAAGGTAACTCAAATCTGTACTTGGCAAAAATGTCATCACCAATAGAGATCTCTGGCGAAATCACGCGTTTAACCATCCCTGAACTTGATTGGGAAATAATTGGTTTTTGGGTGAATGAAGGCCCTAACGTACTTAAACGTAACGGTAAAATATTCTTAACGTATTCAGCCAGTGCCACCGATGAAAACTATGCTATGGGCTTGCTATATGCGGACCTAGATAGTGATTTATTAGATATAAATAGCTGGACTAAAGTACAAGAGCCGGTATTTCGTAGTAATGAGCCTAAGTCGATGTTTGGCCCCGGGCATAACAGTTTTACGCAAGATGAAAATGGTAATGACGTACTGGTTTATCACTGTCGTCAATATACTGAAATTGAAGGTGACCCACTGTGGAACCCAGATCGTCATACCTTCACAAAATCATTAAATTGGGATGATAACGGTATGCCTGTTTTTGGTAAACCTGGCGAACAATAAAAATAACAAAAGGACTCTGTGTATGTTTGATTTAGCAGCAAAAAAATTACCACACGTTATTAGTTTTTCACTTGCGGTAATGTTGTTATCGGCTTGCAGCGAACACCCAAATACAGATGATAAAACTGTTAATACGCATCATACACAGAGCACACCACAACAACTTTTTGCACTTGAGCAAGTTAGCTTAAGTGCAAGCCCGTTTTTACATGCCCAGCAAACTAACGTTCGTTATTTATTGGCATTGCACCCAGATCAATTATTAGCCCCTTACTTACGTGAAGCTGGTATCGAGCCCAAAGCGTCATCTTATGGTAATTGGGAAGACTCGGGACTTGATGGTCACATTGGCGGTCATTATTTATCGGCGTTAAGCCTTGCGTGGGCTGCAACTGGCGATGAAGAACTAAAGCACCGTTTAGATTACATGTTAAATGAGCTACAACGCGCACAACAGGTTAATGACGGTTATTTAGGAGGCATACCAGATGGTCAAGTAATGTGGCAACAAATTCATGATGGTAATATTAAAGCCGATTTATTTAGTTTAAATGATCGTTGGGTGCCACTTTATAACATAGACAAAATTTTTCATGGTCTGCGTGATGCTTATTTGATTGCAGGCAGTGAACAAGCAAAAACAATGCTGTTTAATTTAGGCGAATGGTTTTTAAACTTAACCTCTAAGTTAAGCGATGAACAAATTCAACAGATGCTATATTCAGAATACGGTGGTTTAAATGCGGTATTTGCTGATATGGCTACTATCGGTAATGATAAACGTTACTTAAAACTAGCACGTCAATTTACTCACCATAGCATTGTCGATCCGCTGTTAAAAAAACAAGATAAGCTAACTGGCTTACATGCTAATACCCAAATTCCAAAAATTATTGGTATGTTGAAGGTCGCTGAGGCCAGTGATGATGAAGCGTGGCAACAAGGCGCAGATTATTTTTGGCAAACAGTGACTAAAGAGCGCTCAGTGGCTATTGGTGGTAACAGTGTACGTGAGCATTTTCACGACAAAAAAGACTTTACCGCGATGGTTGAAGATGTTGAAGGCCCGGAAACCTGTAACACGTACAACATGATGAAACTCAGCAAGCTGCTGTTTCTGAAAACCGCGGACACTCGCTATTTAGAATACTACGAGCGCGCAACCTATAACCATATTTTATCGTCGCAACATCCTGAGCACGGTGGGCTTGTGTACTTTACGCCGATGCGTCCTGGGCACTATCGTATGTATTCATCGGTACAAGATTCAATGTGGTGTTGTGTCGGTTCGGGTATCGAAAATCATAGTAAATACGGTGAGCTGATCTACAGTAAAAATGACGATAACTTATGGGTAAATCTATTTATTCCAAGTACGCTTGATTGGCAGCAACAGGACTTAAAAGTAACTCAACAAAGCCATTTTCCGGATGCTAATAATATAACCTTAGTGATTAACACATTAGATAAAAAACATAACTCATCAGCGCAGCTGCATATTCGTAAACCAAGTTGGATCACGGGGGATTTACAGTTTAAGCTTAATGGCAAACCTATAAATGCCATTGCAGAGCAGGGGTATTACGCAATAAAACATGATTGGCATGATGGCGACAAATTAACTTTTACTTTAGCGCCAAAGCTGTACACAGAGCAACTGCCGGATGGCCAAGGTTACTATGCGGTATTGTATGGTCCTGTGGTAATGGCAACCAAAGTACAAGCGTTTAAAAACGAGCAGTTGAATTTTGTGGCAGACAACAGCCGCATGGGTCATATTGCAGCAGGGCCTACCTGTCCATCCGAAGCACTTCCTATCATGCTCAGTGAACCTGAGCAGTTTATTGCTGATTTAAAGCGAGCGCCTAGCGCTGAACTTGCATTTACCACAGATAAAAATGTCGCAATAGCCCAGCAGGGTATAGGGAGTACACAAACAACTCAGTTAATTCCGTTCTTTAGACTTCATGATAGTCGCTATCAAGTTTATTGGCCGCAGCAAAGTGAAGCCGAATTTACTCAGTTCGTGAAAGATTCAAAAGCTGCTGAACAAGCAAAAGAGCAATTACGATTATTGACCGTTGACCAAATAACACCGGGCGAGCAACAGCCTGAAGTTGAGCATGACTTTAAAGGTGAAAATACCCGTACAGGTGTTAATAACGGCCATCATTGGCGTGATGCAACAGGTTGGTTTGAATACACATTAGCCAACCCAGAACAGCAAGCAGTGGCACTGCGTATTCGTTATTTTAATGCTGATGTAGGCCGTAAGTTTACCATCACTATTAATGGTGAGGTGTTGGCAAAAGTCAGCTTACCCGCTAAGCAAACTGATGCAGAATTTTACAGCATTGATTATCCATTAACTGATGAAATGAAAAAAGCTAGCTCATTAACACTGCGCTTTAGTGCAATAAAAGGATCGGTTGCTGGTGGTATTTACGGTATTCGCTTAATTAATAATAAGTAGCAGGACGAGTATGAGTTTACAGCATTATGACGATGTGCATTCTAAAGTGAGTGTTCGGCGTTACCCGCTCGCAGAGCAATACATAACACAGCCCGAAGTGCATGTAACTGGCTCGGGATTAATGTATCGTATTATTGAACTTGGCAGTGGCGAACCACCTTCATGGGATGCCACTGTTAAGGTGCAGCAACGCGTGATGACTGCAACAGGGCATGTGCTTTATGATACGCGGCAAATTGAGCAAGTGGCTGAGTATGAAATAGCAGAAGCGATAGAAGGTTTGCAAGAAGCACTCATGCTGATGCCTAAAGGCAGCCGTTATGAGTTATTAATTTTACCGCATCTTGCCTACGATATTTACAGTGTGGCACTGAATGAATCTTTAGCGGCCAGTAGTGAACAGCTTATTTTTATGGATATTAAACTCATTGATTTTAAAGAGTAATCTCGAGATAAAGCAGTAATTTTTGTGTTGAGAATGCGATATATCAAAACTAAAAACCTGCAAAAAATGCAGGCTTTTAGTGGCTGTTCTTAAGTGTTACTTCTCAATCAGCTTAGTGGTGCGCTTGTTTAGATCGCTACTATCAACCACAGGCCAGTTATCGTCCCAAGTCATCGGTAGAATTCGTAATTTTTGTAAACCGTTATCAGCCGTTTCGTAAGCATGAAGTACTAAGTAATCTTTACCGTCAAAGGTATAAGCAGCATTATGACCAAGCGCTACCCAGTCTTTATTACCTTCGATCACCAGCGAACCACCGCCATTATTTAAGTCACGGCCTTCTTTATCAAGGTATGGGCCTTCTACGTTTTTACTGCGCCCTACACGGACATTGTAAGTGCTGTCTAAACCTTGGCAGCATTTATCAAACGACACAAATAAGTAGTAATAATCATTCTTTTTAAAGATATACGGTGCTTCTACAGGCCCGTGTTCAGTGTTAGGGCGTGCTGAAATGCTATGCCATTCTTGCGGTTGAGCAAGTCTTACCATGTCATCGTCAAGTTTAACTAACTTAAGGCCGCCCCAAAACGAACCAAAGCTCATCCATGGTGTACCATTGCCATCTTCAACAATTGCAGGGTCAATCGCATTCCAGTTATCACGCTCAGGCACAGACTGTATAACTATACCATGATCTATCCACTTATAATTTGGTGATTTAGGGTCTAGAGTTTCGTTAACCGTTACACCAATTGCAGAGGTGTTTTTACCAAACGCAGACACAGAATAATAAAGATAAAATTTGCCATCTTTTTGGTATACATCCGGCGCCCAAAGGTGGCCACCAAAGTCACTGGCAATGCGTTTTGCCCAGCTTGGCTCATCCTTAAATACACGCCCGGTAAGCTGCCAATTTTTCAGGTCTTTTGATTCGTAATATGTGATGCCCATACCCGTGCTAAAGACGTAATAGGTATCGCCTTCTTTAGTCATTACAGGGTCGTGTACTTCAACTTGTTTAGCCATGGTATTACTTGCTAAACAAAGTAATGTACTTGCACCGAGCAGTTTACATGTATGAGCGAACTTTTTTGCGTGTTTCATAGTTGCCTACCTTTTTTATTTTATTCATTACACTTATTCAGCTACTATAATATAAGTAATACAATATTAACAATGGAAATTAAACTATAAAAATAGGAAATACCATGGCCAAGAATCTGATTGCCACTGCAATGGTAAGCGTACTTAGTATGTCATGCTTTTACAGTGTTGCAGAGGCAAATAATAGCCCAACATTAATGCCAATTGATAACCCGATTGTTTTGCAGCGCGCTGATCCTTGGTTGGTCCGCGATGAAAAAACCGGTTGTTATACCTTTATTGGTACATCCCCTAAGTTTGACGAAATTGAATTACGTCAAGCTTGTAGACTTAATGACTTGAAGCTAGCTGAACCAAAAGTTATTTGGCATAAAAATGAAAAAGGCCCAATGAGTACCAATATTTGGGCACCAGAGCTTCATAAGGTTGACGGCAGTTGGTACATTCACTTCGCAGCGGGCGATGTAGAAAAGCCGTTTAGTATTCGTATGTTTGTGCTTAAAAATGACAGTAAAAACCCGATGAACGGGCAGTGGCAAGAAATGGGGCAGTTAAAAACACACCTCGATAGCTTTTCATTGGACGCTACAACATTTAGCCATAATGGCAAACGCTACTTAGTGTGGGCACAGCAAAACCAACCCGCAACGTATAACTCTGCATTGTGGGTTGCACAAATGGACTCTCCAACATCGATAAAAGAGCCAATTGTAGCAATATCAGAGCCTACCCTAGACTGGGAAGTGCAAGGCTATAAGGTAAATGAAGGAGCCGCAGTGATGATCCGTGAGGGAAAAGTACTACTTACGTATTCTGCCAGTGCGACTGATCATCGATATGCAATGGGCTTGTTATGGGCCGATGCAGATGCTGACTTACTCGACCCAGCAAGCTGGCATAAGAGGCAGCAGCCAATTTTTGCTAGTAACGAAAAAGTAGGGCGCTTTGGTCCAGGTCACAATAGTTTTGTAAAAGCAGAGGACGGTGTTACAGACTTATTAATTTACCACAGCCGTGATTATAAAGAGCTTAAAGGAACACCGTTAACAGATCCAAATCGCCATGCGCGAGCGCGTATAATAAAGTGGGATGACCAAGGATTTCCTATTCTTTCGCCAGAGTTTCCGGACTAACTATAGAGCTGATAATAAAAAAGGAGCCTGTTGCTCCTTTTTAATGAACTAGGGCTGATTACTCAACCACAATCCCAACAGCGTCTAAGTAGTAGTCAGTCCAGCTATTATATTGTCCTTGTAACCACATAATGACTTTATGTTTGTCGGAATTGACTATCATAGGGCGTAAATTTTCATTGTTTTTATCATGCGTTAACTGTTCCCATTGAATACTTTTAGTATCATCATCAAGCCCAATGTGTGCGCTAAATATTTGATGCGGCATTGCTAAAGACTCACTCGTAGTCGGATTCACATTACTTGAAATAACCACATGAGTAGGGTCGCTAGGATCCACAGTGATTAAGCCTGTATAACTGGCCTCACGGTCATATAAGCGGCTTCCTGCAAACGCAACTTCACGGTCATGCCATTTTTTGCCATCCCAAGATGCAATACGATAGCGCTGATCTAGATTATTTAAGTAATAAGTATAAGCAACGTGTGGGTAGCCTTTATCATCAAAAGCCACCGAGCTTGTCCATGCACTTTTTTCAACACTTAAATCAACGCCACGGAAGTTGCCGCCGCCACCTTGAAATAATTTCTCTGCTTCAGATGGTTTTAATGGCCCATCCTTTTTCAGGTTTTTAATTAATGTGCCATCCACGTTATAGAAATTACCTTTTCTAAACTCAGAATAATAAATGCTGTTACCAAAGTCGCGAGGGTGGGCATCAGTGAATGACAAACCTATGGTGTCTTTGCCATTCCCTGCATAGCGTGCATACGGTCTTTGCACGCCTGGGACTTCATTTTGAATAAGATGTACATGCTCATCGCTCCAAGTGGCACCATCATCTTTTGATGTAACGTACGTTGGATTCCAATCAATACCGCGATAAAGGTTATAGAGTGTTCCTTCGTCGGATAGGTCGTACAAGTTCATGTAGGTTACGTTGGCAGGACTTTGTATGGTTTTCTCTTCACCCCAATTTAAAAAGTTGTCAGATTTTGAAATACGGTAGTAATGTACTTTTTCACTATTATGACGTGCGTAAACGCTTAATACACTGCCATCAGGACGCGCATAAAAAACCGGTGAGTTATGATCATCATGGTCAAATTTAGTTTTTAATGTGGTACGACCGAGTAGTTGCTTTTTATCAAGGTCGTAGACACCTACCGCAGCGTCACCCACACCATTGCCAGCAACGCTACCGATAATTAATTTACCGTTTTGGATAATGGCACGGGGATCTTGAAACCAACACCACCCTGCATTATGCATTAACGTTTGAATTGTATTGTGAGCGACGTGTTTTTTTGGTTTTTCATCTTCAAGTAGTTTATACACTTCACTACCGGCTGCTAAAAATGCCCCAACACCATACACTTCAGTGTAATCTGGAAATGAATCTCCAGGAGCTGCTCCCACAGGTTGTACGAAGGCGAGCATGCCATCATCGGTAACTGAACCTGAAATCGCACGCCATGCTTTCATTAATGCAGGGCGATACGTTTCTTTATCAAGGTAGCCATTATTGATACCCCATACTAAACCAAATGCGTAGAATGATGTACCACTGGTTTCTTTGATGGGATAACCTTGTGTACCACCAAGTAAACCCATAGACCATGTGCCATCGTCACGTTGTATTTCAATTAAACGTGCGGCCATCTTTTTATATAAATTAATGTAAAAGTCACGTTTTTCCCAAGTCACTGGTAAGTCCGGAATCATCAGTGCTAATCCACCAAATACCCAGCCATTGCCACGAGCCCAAAAAACGTCTTCGCCATTTTTTTCGTGTTTATCAAAGAAACTAGAATCACGCCAAAATAGCTGACCTTTCTTACTCCACAATAGGTCGTATGTTGCTTTATACTCTTGGTGCATAAAGTCTAAATACTTTTCTTCACCGGTAATTTTAGCTAAACGTGCCCATACAGGCGGTGCCATAAATAATGCATCACACCAGCCCCAACGATCATGGGCATGGGTATTTTCAGCAAGCCAATCAAGAGTGCCGGTTTTTGGGTGAGCCAAAATCCAGTCAAATTGCTTACGGGTGGGTTCGAGCATTTTTGGCTGATGGAAGTCTTCGTATAAAGACAGATAAAATTGACCTACCGTGTGATCATCGGCATGATAAGGGCGTTGGTGTAGAGCCCAGTCATTTCGCTCACCAATTTCCATTAAAAAGTTTGTATATTTATCATCATCAGCAATTTTACGCCATTCGTTCATACCCGCGTAAAGGGCACCATGATGCCACTCTAAATCATGATATTGTTCGCGATTCATCCACTGGGGTGGTTTGCGTGGTAGTGCGCGGTATTTACCTTCTTCTGCAAAATTTGCAATTTGCCAGTCTGCTACTTTTTTCGTTAGTGACTTTACAGATTCTGCGGTTACTTGTGTGTTTTTATCTTTGGCTAAATAGTTACTCGCATAATCTTGCCATTGTTTGAAGGTTGTTATGTCACCCGCTTTAGACCAAGCAAACCCTCCATAATAGGTAATTTCACCCGCTTTATTCGTCTGCGCAACAAGCAGAGCATGCGAGCGATCTTTCTTATCACTTTGTTGTAAAATATAGTGAGTGTGGGTAAATTTAGGCAATAAAACAGATGTGCCTACTTGGCTGCCATCAATAGTTTCCCATGTTGTTATTGCATCACCTTCAGAGTTGACATGTGTCTGTGCTTTACCATCATGGGTAGTGACCCCCACAGCAACTTTAAGCTGTATGGGTTTACCATTGTGTGTAAATTGACTTTGTACTTTATAAAATTGGCTACCTTTTTCCAGTGTGTAGCGTTTTTTCTCGGTGATGTCTTGATCGGTATACTGGTAAGTGAGCTCAAAAACGACTTTATCAGCGGTTTTTTCTATTATTGAATAATCAGTATACACATTGGGCTGTATCAGTCTGTCGCTCTTATCGGCATTTTCATCCCATAAGGCCATTGAGCCGCAGCCTAATGAATTACCAACATGATAAGGGTCGTAACCTTCACCATGATCTGCATGATAAGAGATACCTTCTCGTTCTCCTTCATACCATTTATTAATAATTGGGTAATCAACGCGTTTAAGCCAGCAGTCAGTGCCACTATTTTCTACCGAATCTTTTAAAGCAGGCCCATAAACGCGAAATGCAACCTTGTCATTTTCAAATGCAAAGTCGTCCATACGCTCAGGAACAAAGCGTGCTTCTACGCTTTTTTGGGGCATTATTGAGGAGCAGCTACTGAGTAATACTAGAGAACTTATAGATGCAATTTTAAGCAGAGTGTTCATCATCACCTCTTTATGATTGTTCATTAATTTGCACTGAGGCTAACAACACGAGAGGAAGCTACCTTGCCTCATTAATGAGAGTCCTTATCTGTATGCAAAAAAGGGGTGATAACACCCCCTATAAACGTGGGAACAACTAATTAAGTTTTACCAAAAGCGATAGTAAATAAACGCAGTGATACCGATGATCCCCGCAGTATGAATGTAATCCCACTTATCTAATCCGGCAGCTACTTCTTTTAATGTGGCTTTATCAAGACTTGAGAAGGTTAAACCTTTGAGTTGTTCATTACTGGCAGGTTTTGTGAAAATACTCACTACAATCATCAGCACAACAACCACAACAAATAATAAAATACAGTAGTACAACCAGTTCATATCGGTGATCCACGCAAATGATGAACCAGCTAAATTATCTTTAAATGGCAGTAACACTAAGCGGATCATACCCAGTACAAAACCAGACACTAAACCAGCAAAGCCAGCTGCGGGGGTGATACGTTTACTACATAAACCTAATAAAAATACAGCAGCAATACCTGGGGCAATGAGTGATTGCACACTTTGTAAGTATTCGTACAGCACATCTGCAATTAAGCTCATTATGGGTATCCATAATAGGCCTAAAATTACAATGGCTACTGTTGCCAAGCGACCTACTTTTAACAGGTGTTTTTCGCTTGATTCAGGTTTGAACTTTTTATAAAAATCGATAGTAAATAAGGTGGCTGATGAGTTAAATAACGAGGCTAACGAGCTCATTAATGCGGCAACTAGGCCACCAATTACGATGCCTTTAACACCTGAGGGGAGTAACTCGGCAACCAAAGTAGGAAACGCTTGATCGGCACTGTCATAGCTAATAATACCTTTTGCTTTTAATGCATAAGCGATCATTCCTGGTACTAAAAAGATGAAAATAGGCAATAACTTTAAGTAACCTGCAAACATAGTACCGCGACGCGCTTCTTTAATACCTTTCGCTGAGAGTACACGTTGTACAATATATTGGTCAGTACACCAATACCAAAAACCAATAATGAATGAACCAAAAATGATGCCCGGCCATGGGAACTCGGTATCTGAGGCGCTACGGATTAAATGCATATTTATATCATTTAACCGTTCAACCTCTGACCAGCCACCGACTTTATCCAAACCAACAACTAAGATAACCACAGAGCCAATGATCAACACAGGGGTTTGTAGCACCGAGGTCCACATTATCGCTTTCATACCACCGAGTACGGTATAGATACCGGTGATCACCACTAAGCCAATAGCGGATATCCAGAAAAAGTCGATGCCCCAAATGCTTTCGATACCTAAAATAGTTTTAAACGCGATACCACCGGCATAAACAGTCACTGCTACTTTGGTGAGTACATAACTGATTAATGAGATAACCGACAAAAAAGTACGTGATTTAGAATTAAAACGACGCTCTAAAAATTCCGGCATAGTATAAACTTTACTACTCCAGTAAAAAGGCACAAACACCCAACCAAGTAATAATATTATCCACGATTGCATTTCCCAATGCGCTAACGCCATGCCTGATTGTGCACCTGCACCAGATAAACCAACTAAATGCTCAGAGCCAATGTTTGAGGCAAAGATTGACGCACCAATGACTAGCCAACTCGCATTACGCCCGGCTAAAAAATAATCTGTAGTATCTTCTTCTTTTTGTCTCATTGAGACGATGACTACAGCTAAGAGCAAGACAAAGAATCCTGCGAGCACGAGCCAGTCTAATGTACTTAATTCGATCATTTTTGATTCCATTTAAGCCCGAAAGTAACTTTCGGTTAATTTGTGTGTGATAAAAATATTATAATACAAATTTGTTAAATGAAAGAAATTTGTTAAAAATTGATGGTCGTTTTAACTTCTGTGTTTTTATAATTCAGGATTAAAGCAAAGATAAAATAATATGCAGGAAAATTGTAAAATATTTGCCTGATGACGCGGTAAATTTATAGTAGTATCATACAATAAGTATTTTTAAAGGAACTGTTTATGGCACGCATTGAAAATTTAAATTTGTCGCAACAGGTAACCAATGAGTTGGGTAAAGCCATTATTAATGGTCATTATACAGCTGAAACGGGTTTACCAACCGAAGCAAAGTTATGTGAAGAGTATGGCATTAGTCGTACTGCTGTTCGTGAAGCAGTTAAAATGCTTGCAGCAAAAGGTCTTATATCGTCACGTCCTCGTCAAGGAATACGTGTAGAGCCTGCTAATACTTGGAATTTATACGATACCAGCGTTTTAAAATGGCTTCTTGAGAGTAGTCCAACTCTTTATGTGTTAAAAGAGTTTTTACAGGTACGCTTGGCGATAGAACCACAAGCTGCGGCGTTAGCAGCAAAACGAGCAGATAAAGATGCTATTGCAGAGATTGCTGTTGCGCTAGAAAAAATGCAAGCAGCTGCTGATGCACCTGATGGTGAAATTCATGAGGCAGATTTAGCGTTTCATACCGCTATTTTATTTGCTAGCGGAAACCGTTTTTTCTTTCAATTACGTGATTTCATCCGTACGGCATTAAATGTAAGTATTCAACACACAACACCCGCAAAAGGAAGCAAGAAGGCCATTGCTGATGAACACTTTAAAGTGTATCAAGCCATATTAAATGGTGAGGCTGAGCGGGCTAAAAACATGATGACCTACATGATTGATGAAGCAATGTCATTTATTGAAAAAGAAATTGCAGAAAAAGAGTCACAAAACGCATCAAAATAATCACATTTATTAATGAATTATCTTAATACTTAAGGAAATCATGCCAGTCTCAACAACACACACAACAAGTTATCCAAGCCTCGCTGGTAAAAGTGTTTTTATTACCGGCGGTGCAACAGGGATCGGCGAAGTCATGGTAAAACGTTTTTGTGAACAAGGTGCAAAAGTAACCTTTGTAGATATAGCAAAAGAGCAAGGAAGGCAACTATGTGACTCAGTTGCCGGTCAATATTGTTATGACCCTAAGTTCATATATTGTGATATTCGAGAGATAGAACAGTTAAAAGCTGCCATCAAAACGACGGGCAAAACACAAGGGGAGATCAGTGTATTGATAAACAATGCTGCTGACGATACTCGCCATGTTGCCGATAGCATGAGTGTTGAATACTGGGATGATAAGTTAGCCGTTAACTTACGGCCTTGTTTTTTTTCGGCGCAGGCCGTAGCTCCGCAAATGCAACGAATTGGTGGTGGTAGCATTATTAATATGGGCTCAGTGAGCTGGCGTATTAAGCAAACGGGCATGCCGGCTTATACGACCGCTAAAGCAGGAATTGAAGGGTTAACTCGCTCATTAGCTGCGACTTATGGTAAAGATAATATTCGTATTAATACGTTAGTGCCAGGGTGGGTTATGACTGAACGGCAAATAACCCATTGGTTAACTCCCGAAATGATCGAAGATGTAAGACATAATCAATGTATAAATGAAACATTGCAGGCCGATGATATTGTTAATGCAGCTCTTTTCCTAGCAGCAGATGATAGTAAAATGATGACTGCACAATCATTAGTTGTTGATGCCGGTTGGACTTAAAGTTAAAGAAAAAAATTTACCTAACCTCAATCATATTATAATATTAGAATAATCTTTTCTGATAAGTAGTTTAACCCAGTGAATAAGGTAGAAACGCATTGCCCGATATCGTATTAGTTTATTTTATATTAATAATTGGTGCATGCTTACAGTGCGTTATTGGTTTTGGGCTAGGGTTATTGTGTGCGCCAATTTTATACTGGCTTATGCCAGAGTTAGTACCCGGACCAATGATTTTAAATGCCTTGTTGATCACTTCTATTCTTGCTATTAAGCATCGCGGTGCAATAGATTTAAAGCACACTGGATATTCAATTTTTGGTGGCGCCGTAGGGGTATTAATTGCTGCGAGTGTTATGTTGCAAGTAGACCCTCATCAGTATCGTATTTTACTTGGGTGTTGTTTATTAATTGCAGTTGGGCTATCGCTCACAGGTTGGTCGCCTAAGCTTACTTTTATCTCTAATGTACTTGCATCACTTGCATCTGGTTTTATTGGCACCACCACATCAGCAGGAGGCGCTCCGATGGGGCTACTCTATCAAGCGCAAAACAAAGATAAAATTAAAGCTAATTTAAGCATCTTCTTTGTGTTTATTAATCTGTTTGGTATTACGGCTTTGCTCGTTACTGGTACAGCAGACTCGAATGACTTACTTCTATTTATTAAATGCCTACCAGCTATTCTAATTGGCTGGGGATTGTCATACTTTCTAAATAATAAAATCAACGAGCAATCTATTCGAATTTTAATTATTGTGGTTGCAACGTTTTCAGGTCTAGCACTGATTTTCTTTCAACGTTAAGATGATGATATTAACTCGTAAGCTGTATTAGGTTAAGTAATGGAAGTTAATTCGGTTAAAATGATTATTCCTTGCCAATGTTTACTAGGTGAAGGACCATATTACAGCGAATCACGAAAATGTTTATTTTGGGTCGATATTTTAGACAAGTTGCTTTACCGTTTTGATCTTCAGCAGCAAACTGTTTCTCGATATCCGATGGAGCAAGCTATTTGTTGGGTTATGGAGACTACGGAACAGCGTTTGATCGCAGGTTTTGAACGCGGTATTTATTACCTTGATAACAGCACATTCCAACCTATAGAGCTTTACTCTCTTTCCAATCTTGCTATAAATAATCGTTTAAATGATGCGAAAACAGATAGAAACGGATATGTGTTTTTTGGCACCATGGATAAATATGAACAACAAAGCACTGGAGCGCTTTATCGTTTTGGTCATCAACAGGCACCAACAATTGTTGACAGTAATTATATGATCAGTAATGGACCTGCAATAAGTAAAAATGGACGCATCTTATATTCAACAGAATCATCCACCAGAACTATCTATCAATTTGATTTAAGTGAACAAGGTGAGCTTAGCAACAAGCGAGAATTTATAAAATTTGACGAGGCAATGGGTTTTCCCGATGGTATGACAGTCGATAATGATAACCACTTATGGGTTGCATCATGGAATGGTTCTGGACTTTATCGCTTCTCACCACAAGGAAAATATGTTCAGTTTTATAAATTACCAGCTCCAAGAGTAACGAGCCTTACCTTTATGGGAGATGATTTAGATACGATAGCCGTAACTACAGCCCGCACTGGTTTAGATAAAGAGGCACTAGAACAGTTTCCTTACAGTGGAGGTCTTTTTATTATCACAGTACCCGTTAAAGGAATAGCAGAAACACCTGCTCATTTATGATTATTTATTCTTCAAAAGTACACGCTTTATTACGTCCTGAATCTTTTGCTAAATAAAGAGCTTTATCTGCTACTTTTATGAGCGTTTCACTTGTGGATGCTTTAGTTACTAAGCAAGTAGTATATCCTATGCTTATTGTTAGTTTATTATTCACACTTGAATAATCATGTGCAATTTTCAGAGATTTAATTTTTTGCTGTATTAATGTCGTAAAGTGCTCGCATTGCTCTAGCCCAGTGAAGGGTAAAATTATGGCAAACTCTTCGCCTCCGTATCGAGCTGCTAAATCTCCCTCACGCTTACATAAACCGCTTAATGCGCTTGCTACTTGTTTTAATGCGTCATCCCCTTTTTGGTGACCATAATTATCGTTATAGCGTTTGAAAAAGTCGATATCACATATAATTAAGCTAACGGGTTGGTTATGCCTTGCGCAGCGTTTAATTTCACTTTTGAGTGTAGCATCAAAAAAACGGCGATTAGCAATATTAGTTAGCGCATCGGTATTCGCTAATTTATTGAGCTTTATATTGGCGTTAATTAATTGCTGTTGGGTTAACTGTAGCTTTTTTTTATAGTTAATATTTTTAAGTGCATTATTAATGATTTCGCCTACGAGCTTTATTCTAATTAAATCTATTTTGCTCCAATTACGTTTTGTTTTAACACAATCACAACCAATAAAGCCTACTAGCTCTTCATCAAAACGTAGGCCTA
This sequence comes from Pseudoalteromonas sp. meg-B1, assembly GCF_003173795.1. GTDB lineage: Bacteria > Pseudomonadota > Gammaproteobacteria > Enterobacterales > Alteromonadaceae > Pseudoalteromonas > Pseudoalteromonas undina. The sequence goes on from NZ_QGQU01000002.1 coordinate 629,765, forward strand.
TGCACAAAACAGATTGAATATTTTGCTCTTTAAATTCAACTTTTTCAGCGTCGGCTTTTGCTGGTAATTGTTCAATATCATTCACTTGAAATAGATGACTCTCATTCATTATTTCAAAAAAGTAGGGTAGTTCAACTTTGGGTACATTTTGCAGTCTGTCTTTGCAAGCGATAATACCCGTATTGACCCATTCGTGAGTATTAGTGATAGTTTCGTTGTCGGTGTTGAATTCAAATAAATAACTGCGGTCTGCCTTCAGTACAGTGCCAATGGCTTTAAGGGCAAAGTTAATTTGCTGGTCTATATTGTCATTTTGTATATCAATAAGTTTGGTAGAAATTTTAGAGATAATTTGATCAAAGTTATATTGTTCTGTAAGTGTACGATCTTGCTCTAAAGTGATCATAGACACAGAGTCATTAACTATTGAGTGATTAACATTTAAAAGCTGCGGCGAAAATTCACACTCTAATAAAACAGCTGTGATATTTGATGAAAATAATTGCTCAATGGTTATCACCGTATCATCATTAAAGTCGCGAAGAGTAATATTATTAAAAACATCGTTACTAACAGCGCCATCACTATTTATATTAAGTAGTGTTTTAGCATGTTGGTTTAACGTGTAGTGATGCGTTTTATTATCATAAGCAATAACGGCTAAATTAATTAGATTAAAAATCTGCCAAATTGTATTGTTTGAGTCATGGCTCACTTGTTTCTCCGCATTAAAATATGAAAACTACCCATATTTATGAATTAATTATTATTTTTGTATCCGCTTAGTTATTTTTAGTACAGTTTTTTGTATTTTACTAAGTTTTTAGTGCGTTTATTTGGCCTACGTATTACAATTGTGATTGTATATCATTACGTATTTCCCAATTTGCTTTATTTCATGAGCTTACTTCGTTTTCAGTAAAGGCCTTTTATATTTCATGACAGAAATAACTACACATCACGCCTCCCGTCGCCGTCTATTAATTGCACTTGCAATTACCTGTTCGTTTATGGTTATTCAGCTTATAGGTGCTTATTATGCTAATTCACTGGCTGTTCTTGCTGATGCAGGCCACTTATTTGTTCATAACAGTTCGCTATTTATAGCACTTATTGCCTCAAGCTTCGCTATTCATCTGGCTAAAACTTACAACGACGGTCACCAAAAAGCTGAATTAATCGGTGGTCTGATCAACGGAATTCTCTATCTAGCCATTAGTTTACTTATTTTGTATGAGGGAGCTGAGCGCTTTATGCATCATAAAGGTGGGCATGAGTTGGTTATAAATAGTTATTTAATGTCGGTGATTGCTGCTATTGGTTTTTTATTTCATGGTGCGGCAGCATGGGTACTGTATAAAGGCCGTAAGGCTAGTATTAATGTGTATGCGGTATTTTTACATTCGTTTTTTGATTTAATATCAACGGTCTCTACTTTTGCTGCCGGTGTACTCATTTATATAACAGGCTGGAATGTAATTGATATTTTATCGAGTATGTTAATTGCATCATTTGTATTGTTTACGGGTATTAAGGTCATTGTTAGCTGTATCAAAGGGTTGCATTCGAATAAAGCGAAGTTACCTGATGTTGCTGATATCGAAACAGAAATAACGACTATGGAGCATGTAGCAAATGTGCACAATGTGACTGTTGTTCGTAAAAATAAAAAGGTGATAGTGGGGGCTCATGTGGTGTTAAAGCAGCATTGCACTATAGAAAAACATGATGAAGAGTGTCGCTTAAAAGTAATCAAACTGCTTGCAGATAAATTTAATGTACGTAATAGTGTTCTTCAAATCGAAAGCTATGAATGCAAGCACATACATTAATGAATTAACCTAAAAGCGACTTAGTTAAGCTGTTTTTAGGTTTATATTAAATTAATAATCTTTTCAAAGCATGCAGGGCTCATTAAATCGCTAGCACTCATAGGACGTGCGAAGTAGTAGCCCTGTAGCTTATGACAACCTATGTTCGTTAAAAAATCTAGTTGCTCCCGCGTCTCTACCCCTTCAGCAATACAATATAGCTCTAAGTTTTCAGCAAGCGAGTAAATTGTTTTAATAATCGATTCGTCACCTTTATCTATGCCGATACTATTTACAAAACTTTGGTCAATTTTTATTACGTTAATTGGAAATTGGCTCAAATAAGTGAGTGATGAGTAGCCAGTACCAAAATCATCTAGAAACAGCTTAAACCCTGCAGCTTGAAGACTTTTAAGTTGTTTAGCTGCTTTATGCTTATCTTCTAACAGCGTGTTTTCTGTAATTTCAAGACGTATTTGCTGTGGCTTGATATTGGCTTTTTCAAGTATAGCGCTCAGTCGCTGGGTTATATTAGCTTTTAAAATATGTTTTGGTGATACATTTAACGAAATATAAAACAGTGGGTTAACGCTGAGAATAGGCGCAAGCTCTGTAATTGCACGTTGCAATGCTTGCTCAGTAAGCATATCAATTAAGCCAGTTTCTTCTGCTACCGGTATAAATAAAGCCGGAGAGATTAGTTTTCCTTGGTTTTCCCAGCGCATCAATAATTCAACACCACTTATTGTTTTATCTTTTGTATTAACTACTGGCTGGTAATGGTTAAAAAACTGATTATCTTTTGCTGCGTCTTTTAAGTCATTTTCAAGGATAAGCTTTTGTTTGATTTGCTCATTCATTTTTTCATTAAAGAACTGAAATCCATTTCGACCTGCTTGTTTTGCATGCATCATAGCGATATCTGCATTACGTATTAAGGCATCTGTTGAGTTTGCATCATGGGGGTACAAGGCAATACCAATGCTGGCAGATATATTAATAGAAAAGTCTTCAATAATAACTTTACTTGCCAGCTCACTACTCATTTCGTTAAGTGTATGCTGCAGTGAAGACATAGAAGTAATGTTCTCGATTAATACTAAAAATTCATCACCACTTTGACGGCCAAAGGTCGCATGGTCGCCCAGATATAAGCCAACTCGCTCGGTAATGTTGCACAGTAATTTATCGCCCACGGCATGTCCAAACGAATCATTTACAGGTTTGAACTTATCTAAATCTATAAATATAACCGCACATTGCAAGTCGTTTTTAGCGGCTTTTGTAATGGCATTTTCAATTTTTTGATTCATTAAACTACGATTAGGTAGCCCGGTTAACGCATCATAGTTGGCCAAATAACGTAGCTCATTCTCAGCACGCTTTTGTTCGGTTAAATCTGTTATAACAATAACATAATAGCCAACTTTACCTTCTTCATTAGCGACAGCTGTGGCACTTAAATGAATAGGATGCTGCTGTGCTTTTGTAGTATTAACATAGGCATTTGTTCGCCAATTCTCTTTGGGTTGCAGTGCCTTTAATGTGGCTGCAAATTCTTTACATTTGGTTTGCCCAATGGCTTTGATAAATAGCTCTGAGGTAACAGCTCCCTCATCACCATCATCAGAAAATACCTCCATAAAGCTATTATTAGCTGAAAAAGGCATTAGATTTTCGTCTAGGATAAGTAAAAAGTCATTGATTTGGCTAAATGCTTCACCGAGTATTTTTGCTTGCTGTTCGTTTGCTAACTGCTCAGTAATGTTAGTAAAAATACCAGATACATACTCAGGCTTTTTAGTGTCTTGATTATAAATAATTTGCCCTAAGTCATGAAACCACAACCAATGACCATCTTTGTGGCGTAACCGGTAAGTCGCTTGCCAGTCTTGCGACTGAGTCTGTTTTATAAATGTATCCCACTTGCTTTGTATTCTGCGGCGCTCATCAGGATGCATAATATTAAAAAAGCTTTGTATATCAATGCGCTCAGGCAAGTCTGCAAAGCCTAACTCCATACCTCTAGCTGTGTTTACAGTATTGTCTGCAAAGCTATAGTTCCAAACACCACTTTTATTGCTTTTTAGTGCGAGCTCAGTTTGAGTTTTAGAGTGAATAGCTGCACGGTGGGCGCGCTCAATTGCTATTTTACGGCTACGGTATTGCCAAAAAAATAAAAACAGAATTATGGTCACAGCAAGGAAGTAGCATGCATAAGCGAGAGGAGACTGCCAAGGTGCATAGGCGACGCTAAAGTTAAGCCTTACAGGTTCGCTAGTAACGACTCCATTACGCTGCTGAGTTGATACTGATAATACATAATCACCAGGTTGTAATTTAGTAAAAAACACCTGGTTAGATTTTAAATCGTTATAGCTCAATGATGAGGGGCCAGTAAGCTCTACTCGGTAGAAGGTCTTACTTATATTTTTATAGTCAAAATTAGAAAACCGAACCGTTAACCCCATATCATCATGCTTTAGTTTTAACGGTTCATTACGATATTTTTCAGGTGTATAATTGAGCGTCTCTGAAAATAAATTGATATTGGTAATTGCTAACTTGCTTTGGGTGTTTTGTTGTTTACTCTTAAATTGATCGGGGTCAAACTGAAGTACACCGCTACGATTACCAAACACGAGTTCATTATTTTGCAATTTAAGTGCTGCAAGTGCAGTAAAATGATTGCTACTTAGGCCATCTTTTATTGTATAGGTTGTTACGTTTAATGAATCTAAATTAAGTTTATACAGCCCGTTGTCAGAACTAACCCATAAAAAATCATTATCATCGGCAATAAGCTCAAATATAGAGTTAGTATTTAATGAATTGTTTTTATTAAAAGTATGAACTTGCTCGTATGTTTCAGCGTTAACGGCAATTAAGCCTTCTTGTGTTGTTGCTAACCACAGTAGTTTTCGTTTTGCATCGTAGTAATAATTCTCGACCGTATGGTACAGGTTCTTTTTTGCCGTTTTAGATTTAAAAATAGTAGTTAAAGTGCCCGTTGCTTCGTTATACCTATAAAAAGTATCAGAGGTACTTAAAAGTAGCTCGCCAGGGAACATCGTTGAAGGGGTATGGAATGCGTAAGCTTGTAAGGGCGATACAAGCTCTTTTAAGCCTTTTATAACTCTATTTTCACCAGAGTTACCGTCAAATATATAAAAGTTATCATTATTGATATAAGCAAACTTATCGGGCGCTACCTGAGCAATACCAAATAAATAGTCAGTATTTAGATTATGCTCGGTGATAAATTTGTTTTGTTCAAATGCTCCCGTTTCTTTGTTAAAAAGCTCGAGTCCAAAAAAAGTAGCTAGCCAAAGATAGTTCTCACCTTTATTTTTGGCAGGAAAAATATCACCAATTGCAGATAAACCATAAGCTGCTTTATTATCTTTAGATTGTAAAAATAAATCACTCGTTTTCGTTTTTGAGTTATAACGAACAAGTCCATCGTCAGTGCCTATCCAGAGCAATTGCTGCGTATCTTGATATATAACATTTACAATATTATTTTCAGGCAGTGTAATTCTTTTAAACTTCTTAGTTTGTGCTGCCCATGTTAATACCCCGTGAGTTCGTGAGCCAAGCCATAACAAACCGGATTCATCAAACATAATATCGTTGATGGTGTTTTCTGTAATGTTGTAGTTACTATCTTTGAAGTTTAAAATAGCAGTGAGCTTTAAGGTTGCTCTATCAAACTCAAATAAACCACTTTCTGTAGCAATAAACTCACCATAGGGTGTGTTGACATAATCCCAAATATTATAGTCACTAATAAGTGTTGATACTGCAGTAGGATTTATATTTTTATTTTCATCAAAAGCAATCCGATACATTCCCTCAACCGTACCAACTAGCAACCCAAATTCTTGGTCTACTGATAAAAATTTTACGTTGTTACTATCGTTAGTAACTTTTTGTGTGTCGCTAAGTGTTGTTTGTTGGAGTTCGTTATTGATAAAACTGTAGTTATACAGGCCCTGATCGGAACCTATATATAAGATGTTTTGATAAAGTGACAATGCACGGATAAACATATTTTCATCAGGCAAAGATGCGACGAGTGTTAATTGTTTTGATTTTTTATCAAACCGGTATACATGCGAATCAATAGAAAAATAAAAGTGTGTAAGCTCCTCAACCACCGCAATAACGGGAGAGTATTTTTCTTGGTCTTGGTTTAAATGACCTGAGTATATTTGTTTAGCCTTTAAGCTACTTGGATCAATTAAATAGCTACCTGCAAGTTGTGTGCTTACAAGTATGCTACCGTTATTGGTTTTGTACATATTAATAATGTAGTTATTTTTTAAATCTGTTTGGTTTTCGTAAGGCGTAACTTGATAGCCGTCGAACCGAAATAGCCCTTGTGTAGTTGCAATCCACACATAGCCAATATCATCTTGTACAGATTTTACAACAAAGCTTTGCGCCAATTGTTCGTTTTTGGATACACGTTGTAATTGTTCAGAGTAAGTTTGTGAGGCAAAGCTCTGCTGCATGCAAACTAATAAAAATATGTAAACAACGAAGAAAAACTTACTCAAAAGCACTTACCTTTTTTAATTGCCAAGGTTGGTATTTAGAATTGCTGTAATATAACATGAGTTTAATTTAAAAATTACAAAAAGCACTATAAATGTGAATTAATTGTTGCCCGCTTGTGGGTGTTAAAAGTCAATTTAACTAAAATGAAAGGACTACAAATGAATTTTAGAGAAAATATCAACTCAGAGCACAGCGTACTTTTAGTAATCGACTTACAAAGCAAACTAGCACCGGCTATATCCTCATTTAATACGACCTTAGAGTGTGCTTTACAGCTTGCAAATGCAAGTGCTATTCATCAAATTCCTTCAATAATTACAGAGCATTATAAAAAAGGACTAGGTGAAAGTGATGAGAAAATTAAGCAAGCTTTACCAAACGCGCAATATATCGAAAAAATAAATTTTAGTGCCTGCGCCGAAGAGGGGTTTTTAGATACTCTTTCGCAATTTCAGCGCCCTCATGTGGTTGTTATTGGTACAGAAGCACATGTTTGTGTATTACAAACCTGTTTAGATTTACTACAACAAGGTTATGCAGTAACTGTTGCTACAGATGCAATAGCCTCAAGAAATACAGAGCACAAAGCCATTGCGGTTGAGCAGCTTCGTCAAGCCGGTGCAGTAATATCATGTGCAGAGACAATAATATTTCAATGGACAAAAAAAGCAGGGACGTCTACTTTTAAACAAATACTATCAATTGTTAAGTAGCGCATTAAAAACATTTTTAAATCAACCTGAATTAGTAATGCTGGGCTTGATTTAAAATAAAAAATTGCGAGTTGTTAAAGGTTATATTAGCAATAAGCGTGTTTAATTTATTACAAAATTAATTAAGGTTTTTATGTCTAGTGTGAGCCGATTGTTTACAATCATATTCTGTTTATTGTTTGTCGAGTCTATTGGTATAGGCCTTTATTTTGATACATTAACAGAGGCGTTTTTGGTCGGCTTGCCCCTGTGCTTGCTCCCTATATGGTTATTAAAAACCCAACCCGAAAGTAAAGTTACACCTCATGTTGTCGCTGCCGCTATTATGATGTTTTCATTTTTGCATATTCAACAAGCTTATGGGCTTATTGAAGTGCATTTTGAAATATTTATTTTCTTAGCCATGTTAATAATGTTTGTTGAGTGGCGAGTATTTATTACGGCGATTGTATTTGTTGCTGTTCATCATTTATCTTTTTACTATTTACAAACGCAAAACACGGGGTTTTATGTATTTGACCCCGACCGACTCGCTTTTTCAACTGTGCTTATTCACGCAGCTTATGCCATTGTAGAAGCCCTTGTTGCTGGTTTTATTGCAGTAACATTACAACGCGAACGTCGTGCAGGTTTGTCGTTAAGCCATGCCACAGAGCAAATAATGCAAGATCCAGAGCAAGTAAAGCTCTCAATGCGAGCTGATGATACCAATAGCAGTGCAGTAGTAGGCTTTAACACGCTACTAGAATACTTGTCGGATGTTATAAAACAGGTTCAAACTCAATCCGATTCATTAAAAAATAATTCTCAAGAACTTATTAATGTGCATGATGAGCTGGCAGACAGTGCTAAGCACCGAAATATACAAACCGATGATATTGCCAATTCAGGTTCACAAGTAGCCCACGGTTTTAAACTGGTTGAGCAAGAGAGTGATATTTTAAAGCAGCAGGTTAGCAATATAACCGATTCTGCTCATGTAGCTTTGCAAGAAGTATTACAAACAGACAGTAAGAGCAAGGAGTTGCTCACATTACTAACCAATACAGAAGAGCAGCTAAGTCATTTAGTGGCAGCTGGTGATGTAATTACAGGTTTGTTGAATGAAATATCAGGTATAGCGGATCAAACTAACTTGCTAGCACTCAATGCTGCCATTGAAGCTGCCAGAGCGGGCGAGCATGGTCGTGGTTTTGCTGTCGTTGCAGATGAGGTTCGTTCTTTAGCGAATAACAGCCAGAAAACAACAGCAAAAATAGCATCTACGTTAACAGATTTAGTGAATAACAGCCGCACTTCAACACAATCTATGAATCAATGTGTTGATTTTGTTGTAGATCTTACGAAAATTAGTGCCACTATGAAAGAGAATATCTCGTCAATGAGCGAGCAGATACAGGCTGTATCCACAAGCTCTAATTCGGTTGCACAAGTAGTTGCTGAGCAGGCAGGCAATACCGAGCAAATTGCAATAAGCACAGATCAAATGCGTCAACGCCAACATGAAGACGGAAAAATTGTTGATCAACTTACCGCCAAGGTACAAATGATTGATGTTAGTATTGATGTGTTAGAGCAAAGCATTGCAAAATTTAACTAATAAGCGCTATTTTATTGTTGCTTTAATTGGTGTGTGGCTTGTCGTTGTTGTGTCGGGTTTAGTGTATTTTCAACTTGGCCAATTAAAGCCTTTTGATGAAAATAAAATGCTGGAACGACACAATTGGTTTTCGCAATTTAAAGAACAGGTGGTTTGGCAAAACAAAGATAGTGCTCAACTACTTATTATTACAGAAGATAAATGTGGATGTACTATACAAGCTAAACCACACCTATCATCTTTACAGCGGTTTGCGAAAAATCAGGGCGTTGAGGTACAAACATTTAAACTCAATAGCCAACTAAAGTTAGTGGTTCCGGCTACACCAGCCGCGGTTTTAATTGATAAAAATGGTGAGTTTGTTTATGCAGGGCCTTTATCTGAAGGGCTGGCATGCTCTCAAGGTAGCGGGTTTGTAGAGGCCGTGATCAGTAATCTACAAGCTGGTTTTAACTCATCATTGTTAATTGCCGATACAAAAGGGTGTTATTGCATTAACCGAGCATAATAGCTCGCTTATTTCTATTTATGATATGTGCTAATGCTTTTTTAACGCTTACCTACTTTAGGTAAGCGTTTTTTGTTGTAAATGACTTAACCTGAACGCTGGCTAAAAGACTTATTATCCAAAATACAGGTTACTTAATTACATAATGGTTACTAAGCCATAAACACCAAGTAATACAAACACAGTGGCGGCTATCGCTCTAACGGTATTTAATGGAATTCTTTTTAGTAACGCCTTACCAGCATAAATAATCGGGACATTGGCGATTAGCATACCAAGGGTTGTACCAATTGTTACCCATAAAACAGATTGATATTGTGCACCGAGCAACACGGTTGCAATTTGTGTTTTGTCGCCAATTTCAGCAATAAAAAATAAGATTAAGGCTACTAAAAATGCACCATAGCGGTCGTACTTGTGGCTAACGTCTTCGTCTTTATCGGGAATAAGCAGCCACAGCCCTACCACAATAAAGCTTATATTAACTATCCAAGGTAAGTATTCGTCGGCAAAGTTTCCGCTCAGCCAATCACCAAACCAGGCAGATAAACCATGATTAATAATAGTAGCAGCGAGAATGCCTAAAATAAGCGCTATTTTATTATGAAAACGTGCCGCGAGTAGTAACGATAAAAGCTGAGTTTTATCGCCAATTTCGGCAAGGGCAACAGTGACGGTAGAGGTTAAAAAAATATCCATTAATATAATCTTCAGGCGGGAATATTAAACCAAGGCAAACAGCTATCTCCCGCCATGAGGATAGTGTCTACCTAGGTCTCGCCGATAACGCTTGCTACAACATTACAAACTTACCATGCACATGAGGTGCAATTATGTTGATAAGTTTACTCATTACTGAGCGGGCTACTCCCCTAAGAGGATGGCGATTATTCCACAAAGTTTAAAGCAGGTAAATATATAAGGATAATTTTTAAAATTAGTTACTGTTTTAATAATGTTGATGAATAAATGAGCTTGCGTTTAGCTCTCAAGTTTACTGTAATTACAAACAGATGGAAGTTGAGCAATTTGAAGTTATATACACGTGTAAAGGAATTAAATATGCAATCAACAATTGTTAAATCAACTACGGCAACCATTCAAAATGGAGTGATGAAAGCGGACGGAAAGTTTTGGATTACGCAGACTAATGTAAATTTTGAACCTTTTAATGAAAAATTGGGGTTAGAACCACATACAATTCCACGTAATACAATTTTAAAAGTGGTTGAATGTAAAGGTAAGGGCGCAGGCCTTATTCCAATAACGGCTGATGCGATAGAGGTTTTCACGCAAGATGGCAGCTCATATCAGTTTATACTTTCAAACCCCAGTGATTGGATAACTATATTGTCTAATAAAACTAGCGCTTAAAGTAACCAATTTGCCATCATTTAATCATTTAAATGATGGCAAATAAGGTTTTTATTTAAAGTATAAGCGCTAATATGCCTCAAAATTAAAGCACCTAAACTTTAAATACATTAACTTGTCCTTGTAGCATTGCCGCAAGCTGTGCGAGTTCTTGCGATGCTTGAGCATTTTGTTGTGAGCTTTCGCTAACAGAAGTAATACTCGCGCTAAACTCATTAATATTGCTGCTTAGTTCATTTGCGACCATTTTTTGCTCCTGAGTTGCGGTTGATATTTGAGTATTCATATCTGCAATTTCGGTAACTTCTTGGTTAATTTCGCTGAGTACCTGTGAAGAATAATTAGCATGGTCGACACTTTCTTTAGCGCTGCTTTCAGCGTTACCCATCGCATTAACAGCTTGCTGAGCCATGCCTTGTAGTTTTGTGATCATTTCATTAATGCTAGCGGTTGCTTTTTGAGTATTGTGGGCAAGTTGTCTTACCTCATCGGCTACAACGGCAAAACCTCGACCTGAGTCGCCAGCTCTTGCTGCTTCAATGGCTGCGTTTAAGGCTAACAAGTTAGTTTGCTCAGCAACACTTTGGATCATCATCACAACTTGGTTTATATCATTGGTTTGTGTATTTAGATCTGTAATAAGCTGCGTATTTGTATTAACCAAAGTTGAAAGCGTATTTATTGACTCGATATTATCAGCAACAGCTTGCTGACCTTGGCCTGCTTTTATGTCAGCACTTGTGGCTTTATCAGAGGTTATTTGCGCGTTTTGAGCAACTTGTTCTATTGCACTACTCATTTGGGTAATTGCAGTTGCAATCATAGCTGATTGTTGCTCTTGCTGGGTTGCTGTACTGGCTACTTGAATACTAATAGAGTTCATTTCTTCAGCTGCCGAAGCAAGCGTTAGTGTTGCGCCTGCCATATCTTTTACTAAATCTTGGATCCGAAGTAACATATCATTAAAGTTAGATGCGGTATCTGCAATCTCATCTTTACCCTGAACCTTAGCACGAGCTGTTAAATCAGCATTGGTTGCAATATCCGTTATGGTATCGCGTAATGACATTAATGGGTTTTGTATCGAGCAGTAAATAAAGTAGGCAACAATCAGTAGAAGTAAAATTAATATCGCGATTGTCACACTCATTATAAATTTTATAAATTGATAATTTTCATCAGCTTTAACTCTAAAGTCACTCGCTTCTTTAAGCTGTAAATCAATCAAAGCCTGGTAACTGGCACTAAGCGGATCAAAGAGTTGGTAAAGCTCATAAACAAATTGATTTTGTGGTAGTGATAAAAATTCACCACTATTAATACTTACAATTAAATTATTCAAATGCACGAGCACAGGCTTTAGTTTATTTTCAACGTTATCTACTAAGCGCTTTTCTTCAGCTGTTAACTGTGTGCTTAAGTAAGCTTTCCATTCATTATCAGCCGTATTTCTAGCCTCATTAACATTTGCTAAGAGTTCTGACTTGGTAATAGAGTCAGCACGATACTTGTGAAGTAAATCAACAATATTTACAGCGTAATTATCTGACACATGTTTAATTTGTTTAAGTGGTACGATACGGTCGTCGTATAAACTATCAATCCCTGCTACTAACCTTCCCATTGTGTTTATTGAAAAAAACGATGTAATTAAAAAAATCATAATTGGTAGCAATGCAAGCACTGCTAAACGGGTACGCACAGAATAATTGTTTAACATAGTTGTCCAAAATTACAGCAATAATAAAAAAGTATAATCTGGAAAAAAAATTTTACTGAATTTTTATAAAAAATTATTTAGCTTAATAACTCTTATGTGTTTTAAGTTATTAACGACTGGTTCATCTAAAAAGGCTTTTACTCGCATAGTCCAATCAATTTTAATTATTGTTACTGTAAATAGAAGGAAAGGTAAGCTTGCCATTGTTTGTAAGACGCCAAGCAAATTTTGTTGTGATTGAAGTGCCGCTTAGAGCGATAACCGATTTTTCAGGTGAGCCGTCATTAACCGAGTAAGAATAAGTGGAAACGTTCCTTTTTTTACATGTTTATATAAACTACAGAAAGCATAATGTTTATATTTGGCAATAGCTTACAATATTTGCTATTAATATAAGTTCATAAAATAAAGACCTTTCGCGCCATTATAGGGAAAGTACCCTCTGATAAAGTTGTTATGGCGCTCAGTTGAACTGTGGAAAATAATCAAAAAGGAATTCGGAAAAGATGATACGTAATTTCTACACTTGCGATAAAGAAGTCGACGAAAATAGCCATGATGGACAAGGTTCAATAGATATCTATCGTGCATTCAGACGTAAAGATTTCGATGGTGCTTGGGATTTTGCCATCCGTGTCGTTATGCCACCTGGAAGTTCTATGGGAGAGCATACTCACGGAGATGACGAAGAAATGTATATCATTTTGAAAGGTGAAGGCACTATGACCATTGAAGGTGAGGGCAAAAAAGTGGCCTCAGGAGATATGATAGTTAATAAACGTTTTGGCACCCATGGTTTGGTTAATACATCGGACCATGAAATTGAGTTACTGATAATCCAAGCAAGTCTAAAATAAATAGCCATAACAAAGCGTTAAGGCGGATTTACAACACTTGGCGATCTCAGTTCAAGTTTAATTTAGTGTTTAAGATATAGTGGGTTAGGTATGGTGGTTTGCGTTCTTCACCACTTGACGCAGCGTTAGGCAAACAATCCAAAAAAATGAGTAATTAATGACCCAAAGACTAACAATTGTTTATCAACTTGCTTCATGGGTTTGCACTGTATTAGCTTGGACCAACGGCGCTATTCTTTTGTGGGATGGCTTTGCTAATGCGGAGTATCGGGTCCTCACTTTCGCGGTCGCACTGCTTTTTGGAGTGATCGGTGGCACCGTTCTTGGGGTGGAAAGAAGTTTGAGTCAAATCTACCGATGTTCCGATAAGACTTCCGAAGAGCAGGCGGGGTTAAAAACTGCCAGTGCTTGGACATTGCTCTATGTGTGTCTTGTTTTCGGAGTGCTTCTCATAGGTGTGGTAATGGCAATAGGCTTGGTCGCGATCGTCGAAAGGTTGCAAACTGGATTCCATATCTTCGGATGAGCACTAATACAGATGTGTTCGATGTAGACTTCCCAGCTTTCACTAGACACCAGCTTATAATCTTAAAGTACAAAACGGGAGTAAACTTCCGTTTCTAGTGCTTCAAAGGTAGTTATCGAAATATATTCTGTTTTTGAAAGCGTTAACCGGACGGTAACCTTTTTATATCAAATGCATTTAAGATTTTCCTGACTTGAACTAACTACTGTATTGTAAATAGTAATTTTGCTCCTGTATAAGGAACGATATGAGTATCGTGGGATAAGGTTTACTTAGCTACTTTATGTTAATGTAAATAAGGTAATAATTAACTTTTAAGGTTGAAGTAATGGAATATAACAATCTATCCAAGCTTGTAAAAAAAGTTCTCAAAACAGATCAAAGTGGTAATACAACAATGCCCTCAAGACGCGAAATGACAAGCAAAATTTTTGCGTTTATTATGCTTATTCCTGGAATTATTAGCATCGTGATGACCGTTGCAAGCGAAGGAGGGGAAAGTATTTTCTTCGCGACTTCGGCAAGCTTCTTTTTAGGAGTATCTATATTGCTTTTTGGTCAAAAGAGCCGCTTAGAGTTTAACGGGACAGAAAAACAGCTTAATTTAAAAACCGCATTATGGGGTTACTTTCAAAGAAGTAAAGTTATTACATCGTTTGATACACTATCATTTGAATTAAGTAGTATAGGCGCGCAAGGCCCTTATCAAATTAAGTTTGTTGATCAGTTATATGAATTTAAACAGTATACAGATGCTAAGATGTTCATTTCGTTTTTATATAAAAAATATAATATTATTACTGCTGAAACCATATCGGATTGGCCAAATAAAACGCCGATAAGGTTTGCTCAAAGCGAATTAGATATTTCACCACAAATTGCTCATGATAGCACAAAAGCTAATTCAAACTCTCATCTGAAAGATGTAGATTTTAATAGAGAGGATCTTGTTTTCATTGAAATATGGGATCGCAAATCGCTAATAAAACTATCCCTGCCATTTTTTGTTTTTACAGCCATTGCCGGCTTAGTTAAATACGGAGTGCTGTAATGTATTTTAAAGAACTATCTAGTGAGCTAGCTATTTATCGACAACCAAGGTTAACTAGATTATTGCTAGTTTTGTTGTGTGGTTTCTTTTTATTTATCGGACTAATTAATGTGTTTAATTCTGATGAAGCAAAATCATTACCAATATGGGTATCTGGGTTTATATGCTGGTTAGGGTGGAGTGGCTCGTTTGGTGGCTATGTATGTCGTTTTGATCTCGCAAAACAAACCTTGGAATTAAAGTCTAGTAGTTTATATACTATTTTTAAACGTGTTTATAAATTATCAGATATTAAAGGTTTTAAAGCTATACCAAGAAAAGGCTACACACATAACTATAGATTATATGCAGTGTTAACTGATAATACTCATGTTGCTTTCGCAAGCTACAAAGGACGAGGATTTGCAGTTAAGGAGTGTATAAAAATGGCTGACTTTGTCAGTAAGCCTTATCAAATCAATATTGATACAGCTCCATTATAATTTTATGAGAACTAAGTAGCGCGGATTAACATATTTTTTAGAAACCAATGCCAAACGCTTAGTTGTACTCCGGTGTTTATGGAGTTTAAGCTTAGCTCGCTACAAAAGAATTCGGGTATGAGCGATAATCGGTCATCGAGACTGGCTGAATATCGTCGTTAATTGATTGGTTAAACTGCTCTTTGCGCATATATTCATGAAAATGAGCGTTGCCCGCATATTGGTTCATTTAACTTTACCTAAAAAATTTAGAAAACTTAGTGATAGTAATGCCTTAGGTAATTTGTTAAAACTATATAAAGTAGATAAATGAGCTTTAAGTCGGCAGAAATATGCGCGCTGAGCGCACTATTAAATTGTTATGAATACAGGGAAGTCTTGTGAACGGTCAGTATAACCATATACCTCACCCGAGGGAATCATCGGCAAGATCTAATGTTTTGTACGGAACCTATTTTAAAATAGCGGAAACTGATTTTTGTAATTGTTTAGAGGTGCTAGCTATTGATCAATCTCCTCTTAATGAAGACGAAAGGTATAAACTAGAAAAAGAAGTAAATAACTTTGCACTAAAAGCTATTGTTTTTGCTGCCATGTCTGTTGAATCAGCGATAAATGATTACGCAGGTAAGCACCTTGGAGATAAATATTACCAACAACATTTAGCTAGTTTAGATTTAATTTCTAAATGGATCATAATCCCTCGATTAGTCTGTGAAAGAAGTATCGATAAATCAGGTGCAGCATACAATTCTCTAAAAACTTTAGTCTCAGCAAGAAATAAGCTTGTCCATAATAAATCTGAAGAAATTAATTTCTCTGATCCATACGCGGTTATTAAAAAACAAGAGAAAAGATCGGAGGAGTTCAAAAGGGATTTCCATAGTTCACTGAAAACCTTATACTTATTAAGTATGGAAATGGACTTTGTGGTTGGGCAAATGCAAAACCCCCTTGGGACATTAGATTCAGCATTTAATCCTTCCTTAGAAGTACCTGAATTAGCCAAAGAACTTTTTAAAAACTGTAAAGATACGGTGCTTAAAAAGTATTCATAACAAGCTAATAAACAAGGACAAAAAACAGTTTGCGGTTTTCGTGCCTCAACATATTAGCAAACAATTTTTTGCCTGTTATTAGGGCGTTACCACTGTCTGCAAATGGCATAAACCGGAAATAGCCCACTCACTAATTCTATATTCATACATTAAGGTTTCTAAAGCCTCAATGTAATTAATTTGCAACTATTAAAATATTTACCTAAACCTACTTAGATTTAAGGTGAACTCTAATTAATAAATCTCAATTTAAGTGCCATACATTCGAATGAAATTCAAACAATTCTCAAGCTGCCGCGAATTCTCAATTTAAGTGGCGCTGGCCAAAAAAATGCAAAAAATTCAAATTTTATAAAAAACCAATTGATAACTATTTTCGTTTAGATTAATATAAACCCACTAAATGAAATTGAGAGTTGTTTGTATTCATGTATGTTTGTCTTTGTCACGGTGTGACCGATAAAAAAATTGAGCAAACCATCGACGATGGTGCTACTACCATGCGCGAGCTAACTAAAGAGCTTAAAGTGGGCAGCCAATGCGGTAAGTGTTGTTGTTGTACTAAAAAGATCCTCAATCGTAAACTGATTCAAATTGCAGATATAACCGATCAAGTGGCTTAATAGTAATCTACATAAATAGGCCTACCTAAACGAATTGGTTTAACATTTAAAAATTAAACATAAAAAAAGCAGCCTTAGCTGCTTTTTTTGTATTTATAACTTTAACTTACAGTTGCGATTGTAAGTAGTTTTCAAGCCCAGTGTTTTTGATCAGCAGTTGCTGTGTTTCTAGCCAATCAATTTGCTCTTCTTGCTCATTTAAAATGTTATCGAGCGCTTCACGGCTAATGTAATCTTTTTTACTTTCAGCTAGTTTAATGGCAGCACGAAGCTCGTCTACTGTATCAAGTTCAAAGCTCATGTTAGCGGCAATCATTTCTTCGCTGTTTTCACCAATGCGTAAGCGTCCTAAATCTTGAAGGTTAGGCAGGCCTTCTAAAAATAAAATACGCTCAATTAAACGGTCGGCGTTTTTCATTTTTTGTATCGATACTTTGTAATCAGCTTTGTCTAGTTTACTAAAACCAAAATCTTTAAACATACGTGCATGTAAAAAGTATTGGTTAATACCCACAAGCTCATTAGCAAGTACTTTATTTAGTGCTGCAATAACGTCTTTATCGCCTTTCATAATGTAAGTCCTTATTCGCCCATTTGAGCTTGGTGGTAGTTTTGAGTGCCAATTTTGTCAATCAGACCCAGTTGTTGCTCTAACCAGTAGACGTGATCTTCTTCGGTATCAAATAATAGCTTTTCTAGAATTTCACGAGATTGATAATCTTGCTGTTGTTCACAGATAGCAATAACTTCTTTAACACACTCAACCACTTCAAGTTCTAAGGTTAAGTCGTTTTGCATCATGCTTTTTACATCGTTACCAATTAACAGGTCACGACGTTTGGTCATGTTTGGTACGCCTTCTAAAAAAAGAATACGCTTAATTAGCCAATCAGCGTGGTCTTTTTCTTCTTCCATTTCATGGTTAAGACGCTCATAAAGTTTGTTTAAGCCCCAATCGTCGTACATACGAGAATGAATAAAATACTGGTCAATAGCAGCTAATTCGTTAGCTAACAATGTATTGAAGGCGTCGATTACTTTTTGATTACCTTTCATAGCGCTTATCCTAAAAATTCTAATTGTGGCTAGTCTAGTATATAGGCACAGAATTGCAAGTAATTTACTTATAAATCATATGGTTAATATTGAGTTTGATTCTCGTTTAAGTTTGCATTGCTGGTTAATAAACGGACAGGTTGTTATTTGTATTTTAGATCAGCAAGTTAGTTGAGGGTATAAGCGCGTTCATACCGTAAAAGTATGAACGCGTAAGTGATTAAAATTGATAAGTAACACCTACTGTGGCCGTGGTACCTAAACCTTTAATGTTGTATCCACCATAGGTGTAAGATTGCGCACGGGCTGGGAAGTAGTCTTGGTTAAATAAGTTTTCTACCCCGATAAAACTTTTCCAGTTGTCTGCAAACTGATACTGACCGCTTAAATTAAAAACCGTGTAGTTATCGACAGGCCCCTGATCGCCAACATATTTACCATTATCATTAGGCTCAAAGCGTTTTCTATCACCCACATACAAGTAACTTAATGTTAGTGACAGGGTATCCGTAGGTTGCCAGTTAAGGTTTGCTGTGGCTTTTGGTGGACTGATTTGCTTAGAGCCTAAATATATATCTGCTTCAGTATTTTTACCTTCTACATAACTATACGTTGCCAGTAATTTAAGAGATGGGCTTATGGTGTAGTCTACTAAGGCTTCATAACCCCAAATTTCTTGAGGTGCTCTAACCGGTTCATAAACACCCGTTACTTCATTAAATTTGTTTGTAGTACCAAGCTCAGAGGTGCTTCGATATGCTGCGACTTCTAAACGAACTGCATCAAATTGAGAATTAAAACCAATTTCATAATTATCGATAATTGAAGCTTGTGTTTGAATAAGGCCTATATCATTTACTGTGGCAGAGCGAAGTAGGCGGCCAATATCTGATATATCAGATCCCTGTGAGTAGTTTAAAAAGGGGCTGAATTTTTCATCTAGATTGTATTTAATGCCCACGTTATAGGTCGTAGCATTGTAATCAACCGTGTCGCCTTTTACGCTAATTGGCACAGAGCATTGCGTGGCCGTTTTACATAATTTAAGCGTGCGATAATCATCTACGCTAAGGTCGATATTTTCTTTGCGTACACCGGCCTTTATTATTAAGTCATTAGCAATAACCCACTTAGTTTGTAAAAAGCCCGCGACACTTTTCATGTCCATTTCTGGCACCCAAACACGCCCATCAACCAGCGGTTGTGCAGTTACATCATTTAACGCATCAATTCCGTAAATAAATGACGCTTCAACTGAGTCAAAGTCCACCTGGGTATTAAAAGTTGCTCTGGCGCCTTTTTTTTCTGAACTTATAACTGATTGACCACCTTGATAATTCTCATCAGGATTGGCAAGGTTTGGAGAGAAGAAAAACACATTTTCTATATCTTGCGTATAGAGGTCTAACGTCATTTGTGTGTTTTCAAGCAGTGCGTAGTCGGTGTATTTTAAGGTTATATTTTCGTTGCCTTCTGGCCCTTGTGGTTTACCTTGCTTTTGTAATTCTGACGGCACATGAATGGCGTAGGTTTTTTCTCCTAGGCTCATATCACCAACAACATCGCCTAAGTCGGTTTTTTGTTGTGAACTGAAGTAGTTATAACTAAATTGGAGTTGCTTTTCATCATCAAAGTCATAGCCAAGCTTAGTGAAGTAATTTTGTGTAACGGCATCAGATAAACCATATTGTAAACCGAGAACATCGCCTTGCGAATCGCGTTGTACACCGTTTTCTTCATAGCTTGCAGTTACTAAGTAGCTAAATTTATCTGCACGACCATTCAATGCTGCAGATAACCTTGCGCCTGCGCTTTCTTCAAGTTTTACCGCACTAAAACGACTCGATAAGCTTATTTCACCTTGGGTTTGGCCATCGCTTTGTGCTTGCTTGGTAATATAGTTAATAATTCCGCCTGATGCGCCGTTACCATAAATTGACGTTGCCCCTTTAATGACCTCTATTCGACCTATTGCGCTTGGATCTAAGGTTTTTACCCCTAATGATCCGTTACGCAGTGGCGTTGACTGTGGCACGCCATCAATCATGATCAGTGGGGCACGCCCGCGTAAAGTTTGTCCTGAATTACTTGAGCTTCCAGTATCTGGAGCAAGACCGGGAACCATTTGTGCTAAAAGGCTTTGTAATTCTGGATTAACTTTTAAATGCGCTTCTATTTGCTTTTGACTAATAATAGTTATGGAAGCAGGGACCTCATCAATACTTTCAAAAACACGACTACCCGAAACAATAACGTGCTCCATTTCTGTTTGATTTAAATTTCTTTGGATCGTTGATTCGTCTGCAATACTGGCGCCACTGACTATTAATGCTATTAAGCTCAGAGATGTTTTAAACATGCGGGTCCTTCGTTTGAATGGTTTTAGTTGTGTTAATGATGGGCGCAATATTAAGAGTAATTTAAAGTAAACGCAAGGTTAATGATAATTGTTTTTATTTGCATGTATGCTATTGCAAGCTATAGGGGGTCAAATATAACGTTGCGTTAAAATAGATGTTCGTAACGGCAGTTGATTATTGTTAGCAGGCCTTCTGCGTTTTGTTGCACAAGGCATAAAAATAAAGATGTGTTCAGTTTTAATTACAAAGTACTTTGTATAATCAAACTAAGGTGAACAACACTCAATTACGCAGTGTTCAATTGCAAATTCATCATGTAAATAGTGTTTTATGGCATTAAGCTCAATAGGGGTATCTGTTTGCATCACAATTTCACAGTGAGTGGTAGTATCGTCCAGTTGCCACGCTTTTATTGATTTTATTTGCGTAATAGCGAACTGTTGTAGTAATTTTTTGCTTATAAGTTGCTGATCAAAATCAATGGGTGCTGCTTGCATTAAAATACTACAGCTCGCTTTAAGTAATAATACGCCATGATAAATAACGTAAAGTGATATTAAAATAGTCGCTATTAAATCAACAACATACCACTGGTATAAAATGATTAAAGTACCGGCAATAATAACGACTATTGATGCCATTGCATCAGACACATTATGAATAAACGCCGCCTTTATATTCATGTTATTTTTAGCGCCGGCTTTAAAGGTTAATAACGCAGTGACTAAATCAACGAGTAGCGCTACTGCGGCAACCCATACAATGATCCAGCCATTGATAGGTTGGGGGTTTAAATAACTATTTATGGCTTCAAAAATTAAATAACCCCCGATGACTATTAACGTAGTGCTATTAAAAAGGGTTGCTAGTATCTCTGCGCGTTTGTAGCCAAAATGATGGGTTGTATCAGCCTGTTTATTGCCAATTTTTCGGGCAACGAGGGCAATAAAAATAGAAGCCGCATCACTTAGGTTATGTAATGCATCGGCAATTAATGAAAGGCTGCCAGAAAATACGCCGCCAACAACTTGCACTACAGTCAGTAAAACATTTATAAATACGGCAAGAGTGAGCTGTTTATCACTTTGGTTATCATCAACGTGACTGTGTGAGTGACCATGACCCATTTTAGTTAAACTCCCTTATTGCTTTACTTTTTACTCATAATGACAACTTTTTACCATTTATAAAAGCGCTGTTTTAATTTGTTTTTTAGATATCGTAATGGCTAAATTTAAATAAGCCCGTGATAGTTACGTATTGAATATAAAAACGATATGCTAGGGTATAAATAAATGTATTAATGGCTTAAGTTATCATAATTATTTAGGCACTTTTTATTTTAAATTTAATAGGCATAAAAGTCGTTTTGAAGGGTTAATAACAATGAACACAACAATAGAAATTCGCGATGCACAGCCAAGTGATGCAAAAACAATTCTGCATTTTATTAATGAGCTTGCCATTTACGAAAAAGAGCCAGATGCAGTTAAAACAGATGAACAAGCAATTTTAGATACACTGTTTTGCGACGGCGCAACAGCGCATAGTTTAATTTGTTTACAAGATGATGAACCGATTGGTTTTGCGGTGTATTTTTACAACTACTCTACTTGGTTAGGTAAAAATGGTCTCTATTTAGAAGATTTATATGTTAGCCCAGATAGCCGTGGAAATGGTGCCGGTAAAGCTATCATGAAAGAGCTGGCAAACAGAGCAATAAGCAAAGACTGTGGCCGCTTTGAGTGGGTAGTGCTTGATTGGAATAAACCCGCAATTGATTTTTATAATAGCATGGGCGCTGAGCCACAGAATGAATGGATTATATATCGTTTAACGGGCCAAGCATTGATTGATTTTGCAAACAAAGATTAGTGCCGAATATGGCCAGTAATATACCTAGTTTTTGTTAAGCTAAGCGCTACATAACTTATAAGAGCAATTTATGGTTAATCAGCATTGGCAAAAAGCGCGTCAGAGCCGCGATGCGCGTTTTGATGGGCTTTTTTATGTAGCGGTAAAAACCACAGGTATTTATTGTCGGCCAATTTGCCCCGCGCCCACTGCGCATGAAAAAAATGTAACCTACTATCAGTTTGCGCACTCTGCTGCGCAAGCAGGGTTTAGGCCTTGTATTCGTTGCAGGCCCGATAGCGCACCAGGTAGTGCTGCTTGGCTGGGATCACAAACCACTGCATTGCGTGCTAAGCAGTTAATTGATCAATATCACGAGTGTGATTGTGAAGTACTTGCTGCGCGTTTAGGAATAAGCAGCCGCTATTTAAGGCGGCTTTTTTCTCAATATTTTGGTCTTTCAGTAACTCAATATCGATTATTTAATCAATGCCATTTTGCAAAAAAATTGATTCAAGAAACCAGCTTACCGCTTACCGAGATAGCGTTTGCTTCCGGCTTTAAAAGTGTGCGACGATTCAATGATGCTTTTTTAAAACAACTTAATATCGCGCCCTCAGCGCTCAGAACCGCCAAGCACTCAACTGATCTTGGGCTCACCTTAACTTTGCCTTTTCGTCCGCCATATAACTGGCAAGCATTGCATGGGTTTTTAGCAAAACGACTTATAGAGCCAATAGAGTGGTTAACGCCAACCAGTTATGGGCGTACTTTTACTTATAAATCGTGTAGAGGCCGCTTTAATGCTGAATTTATTGCAGATAAACATCATTTTCGGGTACAAATTGATATAGATAATACGCAATATTTACAGCCCGTTATTAACAACATTCGCCGTGTACTTGATTTAGATGCAGATACTTATTTAATTGAGGCGCATTTAAGCGAACACATTAATAATGCATTTCCACTTACTAAAGGCTTAAGGTTACCGGGTATTTGGTCAACCTTTGAAGCGGGTATTCGCGCTGTGTTAGGTCAGCAGGTGAGTGTAACTGCGGCGCATAATTTAGTGACTCAATTAGTGCAACAGCTTTCGGAGCAACAAGAGGGAAAGGTGTACTTTCCAACACCTGAAGTAGTGGCAGGTAGTGATTTTGCTTTTTTTAAAATGCCGCAGGCACGTAAAAATGCACTGCATAATCTCGCTGAATTTTGTGCTATTCACCCCAAGGAGGATGATTTAGACCAATGGCTTACTTTAAAAGGAATTGGCCCTTGGACGGTTAATTACGCAAAACTGCGCGGTCAAAGCCAACCCGATATTTTACTTGATGGCGATTTAGGGGTTAAAAAAGCCCAAGCGGCAGCAAGCTCGTTTGAATCTGCGAACTGTGCACCATTTCGATCTTACTTAACTTTTCAACTTTGGCAGCAATTATGATAGTGCAAACCAGTTTACCCAGCCCGATTGACGATATTATTATTCAGGCAACTGAAAACGGTATTAGTTATCTGGGGTTTTATCCACCGACCAGCTATGTCAGTACGCCTTTAAATAAGGTGACTAATTCACATGTTTTATCTTGTGTGGCGCAGCTTAATGAGTATTTTGCTCATACGCGTACTGAGTTTGATTTAGAGCTTGATACTGGCGGCACGCCATTTCAGCAAAGCGTATGGCAGGCATTACAAAGCGTACCGTTTGCTAAAGTGGCAACCTATAAAGATATTGCCATACAATTAAATAATCCTAAAGCAGTGAGGGCGGTGGGGGCTGCAAATGGCAAAAACCCAATCAGCATTATTGTGCCGTGTCACCGCATCATTGGTGCAAATAAAAAGCTAACTGGTTATGCTGGTGGCCTAGAGCGTAAGCAATGGTTACTAGAGCACGAAGCAAAATAAATAAAATAGCGTTTCCAAATTTGTATTCTCTGCACTTTAGGGTAGCATAAGCGCACTTTTTATTTGAAGGCATGGCCATGGCGCAATTATACTTTTACTACTCTGCAATGAATGCAGGTAAATCAACCACTTTATTACAATCAGCGTTTAATTATAAAGAGCGCGGTATGGAGCCGGTGATCCTCACGGCTGCCATTGACGATAGAGCAGGAGTGGGCAAAGTATCCTCTCGTATAGGCCTTCAAGCAGATGCGCATATTTATGATGCGGATAAAGACGTGTACGAGCTAATTAAATCGCTCAATAGTGATAAAAAACGTCATTGTGTACTCGTGGATGAATGTCAGTTTTTATCTAAAGATCAAGTTATGCAGTTAACCGATGTAGTCGATGAATTAGGCATTCCCGTATTGTGTTACGGCTTAAGGAACGACTTTAGAGGAGAGTTATTTAGCGGCTCGCAATATTTACTTGCTTGGGCTGATAAGTTAATAGAACTTAAAACGGTGTGTCATTGTGGGCGTAAAGCAAATCACGTATTACGTACCGATGAAAATGGCGAGGCTATTGCCGATGGCAACCAAGTAGAAATTGGCGGCAACGACCGTTATGAATCGGTGTGCCGCAAACATTATAAAGCCGCGTTAAATATGGGCCGTTAGGGCTTTTATAAAGGTATCTATATCCGCTTTGGTTATACCTAAATGGGTTACTAGCCTAAGTTGCTTACTTGGGCTAAACACAATGTCCTGTGCTTTTAAATTTGCTGCTAGTTTTGTGATGTTTATGCTGTTATCAAACGTAGCGTAAACCATGTTTGTGGTATTACTCATGTTTACGTTAAAACCAGCCACGTTATTTAACTGCTTTGCTAAATAACGTGCATTAGCGTGGTCATCGACTAAACGTTGAGTGTTATTTTCTAAAGCATATTGCCCCGCAGCAGCTAATATACCCGCTTGGCGCATACCGCCGCCAAGCACTTTTCGCCAGCGTCTTGCTTTGGCTATCAATGCTGTTGAACCAAGCAATAATGAACCAACAGGTGCACCTAATCCTTTTGATAAGCAAATAGATACAGAGTCAAAATGTTGGGTTATTTCTTTAATATCAACGTTAAGCTCGGCAGCGGCATTAAAAGCGCGAGCGCCATCTAAATGCAGTGCTAAGTTATGTTGGTTAACAAATTCGCGTGCTTTGAGTAAATAATCAATACCGAGTACTTTACCACCTATGGTGTTTTCAAGGCTTAACAGGCGGGTTTTTGCAAAGTGGCTATCATCGGGTTTAATTGCTGCAGCAATTTTAGTAAAACATAGACTACCATCGGCTTCATTTTCAATAGGCTGTGGCTGAATAGAGCCTAAAACGGCAGCGCCACCGCCTTCAAACTTGTAGTTATGAGCATTTTGGCCACATATATACTCGTCGCCGCGTTCACAATGGGCCATTAATGCAAGCAGATTTGTTTGTGTGCCTGAGCTACAAAAAAGTGCATCTTGCACATTAAAACGTAATCGAGCATAAGCTTCTAATTGGTTTACACTTTCATCATCGCCATAAACGTCGTCGCCGACGGGGGCATGATACATAATATCCCGCATTTTGCTGCACGGTTTTGTTACTGTATCTGAGCGAAAATCTATCATGGGGTGTCCTTAAGTGGCTTTATACTAATTCTTCACAAATTTGTTCTCGGGTGGCTTTATCAAAATAGCTCCATGCAATAAAGCGACTGACTTTTTGCCCTTGTGCCATTTCAACAATTTTAAATTCACTAATAGGCTGTTGTTTTAGCTGTGCTTCTAAGGCTGCTAGAGTTTCTTTTTTAGAAACCAACGAGGTAAACCAAATTACTTGGTCACTGTGAACCCTGCTTTCTTTTATCATAGTAGAAATAAAGGCCAGCTCACCACCTTCACACCACAGCTCATTACTTTGTCCGCCAAAATTAAGTGCTTGCGAAGGCGCTTTGCCTAAGTTTTTCCATTTACGTTCACTGCCTTTACTAGCTTCTTCTGCACTGGCGTGAAATGGCGGGTTACACATCGTTAAATGATACAAATCTTTCGCATTAATCACCCCTTTAAAAATATGCTCGGGATTTTTTTGTTGTTTAAGCGTTATTTTTAGATTATTGAACTGAGCGAGCTGCTTGGCTATTTTTATTGCTGCAGAGTCTATGTCGCTGCCAGTAAAATGCCATTGGTATTCA
The DNA here is from genome assembly GCF_003173795.1 of Pseudoalteromonas sp. meg-B1. Classification (GTDB taxonomy): domain Bacteria; phylum Pseudomonadota; class Gammaproteobacteria; order Enterobacterales; family Alteromonadaceae; genus Pseudoalteromonas; species Pseudoalteromonas undina. The sequence goes on from NZ_QGQU01000002.1 coordinate 656,044, forward strand.
CTATTGCCCGTTAGCGGGTAAACTAAGTTAGCGCCAGTGCCTATATCAAGCACTTTAATTTGTCGACCAGTGGGAATAACCTGCTGATTATCTTCGCTGAGTAAGTCAGCTAAGTAATGAATATAATCTACTCTACCTGGAATAGGTGGGCACAAGTTGTGCTCAGGAATGTCCCAAAAGTTAATGTTGTAATGACTTTTTAATAGCGCCTGATTCAAGGTTTTTACAGCTAAGTTATTACTAAAATCAATACTTTGATTGCCTGCTGGAGTCGTAATTAAAAAAGCAGTTAACGAAGGGGTTTGCGAGGTAAGCAAATTAAAATCGTAACCATTTTTGTGTTGATTGCGCGGATGTAATTTAGAACGAGTTGATTTTGCTTTCATGAGGCTTTTTTAACAACAGGAATAAAAGCCAATAGTAACAAATACAGACAGAAAAAGTGCATAATTTTCCCTTTGGCTTACCAGTTATTACTGGTAGGATGAGTTGTTAGCAATTATAAGGAATTCGCTTTGGCAGTTACTCAAGAGTCTGTTTTTATTAAATTAGGTGACCATCAAACACTGCATTTGCGTCGTATCGCCAACCAGCAGCCAAGTGGGCCTGTGGTGCTATTAATTCATGGCGCGGTAGAAAATGGCAAAATATTTTACACTCATAGCAATAAAGGGTTAGCGCCTTTTTTAGCTGAACAAGGGTATTGTTGTTACGTAGCTGATTTACGCGGGCGTGGTGAAAGTAAACCTGCTATTTGTAAGCAAGCACGGTATGGACAAACTGAGGCGATTGTTGAAGATATTCCGGCATTTATTGAGAAAATTGAACAGTTAGAGAGTAAAAAACCTGACTTTTTAGTTGCTCATTCTTGGGGTGGGGTGTTGCTTAATAGCGTGTTTGCTCGCTTTCCTGAGCTGATAAACGATGTAAAAGCGTGTGCCTATTTTGGTTCAAAGCGTTCGCTATTTAATAACCACCCTAAAAAGTTATTTCAGGCCAATTTGATTTGGTATTTTATGGCACCAATTTTAGCGAAAAAACACGGTTATTTACCGGCAAAACGCTTAAAGTGGGGCAGTGATGATGAAACTCAAAAGTCGCACTATCAAAGTATGCAGTGGGCGAAACAAAACCCGTGGATAGACAGTGATGACGGGTTTGATTACGCTAAAACATTAGCAAATCTCACGCTTCCTCCAACGTTACATATTGCGGCAGTAAAAGATAAAGCATTGGCACAGCCTATCGATATTCAAAAGTTTATTGATGAGTCAGGTACTGGGGTGCAAAAAATGCAAATATATGGCCGCCGCTTTGGGCACAAAGTAGATTACGACCATATTAATATGCTTACTCACCCTCAGGCACGCCAAGAACAGTTTATGGATGTGCTTAATTGGTTTGAGGCAACGAGAGCAAACTAAGTAAAGGGGCTTCATAACGCTGCCACTTATCAAGGCTTTTGTTATTTACAGGTTGCCTGATGGCATGTTTACTGAGCGTTGTAACGGCGCTTTTGTTTTTGTAAAAGTCCAAACAAGTATGTTCAAATTCGCAGCCAGTAAAACTTAATAGTGCGGTTAATTGATCTTTAGGATTTTCAATTAACTGCTCGTAACTTAAATTATAAATAGCTAAGCGGTTAAATTGCTGCCAATGGCTCATCAGTTTTTCATAAAGCTGATGATACAAAGCAAATTCATTTAAATCACAAAAATAGGGTTCGTTTTCAGCAAAGTAATTAGTAAACACTGAAAATGCGGTTGCATGAAAGTTGCGGGTCAGGTTTATAAACTTAGCATCTGGGAATAAAATATAAATTAACCCTAAGTTTTGGTAGTTGCTAGGCAGTTTATTGATCACAAATGCGCAATTGCCCTCAAAAGAGCTTAACGTATCTAAATAAATAGCTCTGGCTTGGTTAATTAAAGGCGTTGTTAGCTTAGTTAAGCATTGAGGGTAGCGTAACCCTGTTTTATGTTCTAAAAAGGCGACTACCTTATTACTAATACTGGAGTCTTCTCCAAGCGTTGCCCATTGACTGTGCCCTGCTAACATTTGTTCGAGTAGAGTTGAGCCGCTTCGTGGCATGCCAATAATAAACACGGGCGTAACAGGGTACTGCTTATTTAGGTTTGCTAAATTGAGCACACTTTCATTGTTATATTCAATAAGTTGATCATAAAAGCCAATTAAATCTTCAGTATTAAATTCACTGAGTTTGTGTTGTTGCTGATTGGCAATCACAAAATAGTTAAACGCTTGATCAGTATCGTCTAACTTGTCGTAGCTTTTAGCTAAAGCATAGTAGCAGACCATTTTTAAGCGTAGGTTATTTGTTTGCGTTAAAAAATGGTGTAACTGATCAATGTAATTATTTGCCTTATTAAAACGCCCTAATTGTACCAATTCAAATAAAACATAAGCCGTAACCGGTGCTATTCCAAGCTTTAATGCCTCCTCTAATGTGACCTGCGCTTTATCAAGCTCGCCAAAATTTAAATAATGCTGAGCTAAATAATAGTGGGTGTCTGGGTTGTCTGCGGCAATGCTTGTTGCGTACTCGAGTACTTTTTGCGCGTCCTCAGGGGAGTTGACCGCATTAAATGCATCACTTAATGCATACAAAGGTTCTAATACATAAGGGAGGTGCTGACACGCTCGTTGTAGTATATACACAGCAGCATCAAATTGTTCTAAACGCAGTGCTACCTTACCTAGGCCAAATAGGGCGTTACCATTGTCAGGCTCTGCTTGTAATAGCGTTTTGTAATGAAACTCTGCTTCTCTAAGCTTGTTTTGTGACAATAACTCATTCGCTTTTTTTAGTAGCATAATACAACTAATATTCTTTTTATTTAATATAACCCCAAAGCCACAAAAAATGCGAGTGTAAAAGTCATTTTAAATGGGTTTATAGAGGGTAATAAAAAGGCGAAATGCATTACACATTTCGCCTTTGATTATCATTAACACATTTTAGAAAGTATAGGTTGCTTTAGCGTAGTAAAAGCCACCATTAATTCCGTATGGAGATGTTTCGTAGTACTTACCACCCCAGTTGTTATTTGGTGCTACGGCGAAATCAAGTTTCTCTGCCTCTTGATCCAGTAGGTTTTGTGCACCGACTGAGAAACTAATTGAGTCATTCATGAAGTAAGTTACTTCAACATCTAATGTGACTGCTGCATCAGCCATTTTAGCCGTTTCATCATAATCTACGTGAACGCCTTGGTACTCACCAAAGTAGTTAAGGCGAGAAAATGCTGAAAAGCTTTCCCATTGTTGTGCCCAGCTCAGTGTTGCACGGTGATTAGGTAAGTCATTTTCAAGACGACTTACTTTAAATGCTCCGGTAATATCACTTGAGCGTGTTACTTCTGTTTCATTCCAGTTGTAAGCTAAGCTGAATGTAGAGCTACCACTGAACAACTCAGCCGAGTAGTTAGCAACTAAGTCAACACCTTGAGTAGTGGTATCAAAGTCATTGGTAAAGAAACTAACTTGCGCTAAGTTTTGTACGTTAGGTACACCAGCAGCTTCGAGTGTGTCTTTATCTGCTTGGCTAAGTTCTATTTTATCTGACTGACTAATACGATCATCTACTTGGATGTTGTAGTAATCAACTGTTAAGAATAAATCGCCGATGGTGTATACCGCACCAAAGGTGTAGCTTTGCGATTCTTCAGGTTCAAGTTCAGTACCACCTAGTTGAATAGCAATTGGGTTTGTAGGTGGTAACAATGCTGAATCTACCAGTACACCACTGCTTAAGTTAGTTTGTACGTTACTAACATTTGCTTGGCCTACGGTAGGCGCACGGAAACCGGTGCTAATTGAGCCTCGAACGTTTAGATCTTCAGTAAGGTGGTATTGACCCATTAACTTATAGTTAGTGGTTGAACCAAAGGTATCGTAATCTTCGTAGCGAAGCGCTAAGCCCATTAAGAACTCTTCAGTAAATGGCGCTTCAATATCAATGTAAGCTGCATAGTTGCGACGGTCGTATTCGCCTGCATCTGATGGTTTAAATCCAGGGAAACCGTTAGAACCAATACCAAAACCTTGATCAGTTAATGGGCCGGCAATAAATGAAGCTTCATCGCCTGCTACTACGGTAAAGGTTTCTTCATGCCACTCTAAACCACCGGCAATGTTTACATCGTAAGCTAAGTCAAAGTCAAAACCCTTTGAAATATCAAAATTAAAGTTTTTCTCTAATTGTTCATATTTACCTGGGCTAAAATCACGCGGAGTATCTGGACCCAATGAAGCATTGATTGTGTCGTATATAAAGTAGCGAGATTCGTTGTAACCTACAGTACCGCTTAAATCATAGTAAGCGCCTTCTAAAAAGCCGCCAGTAAACTCACCTTTAGTACCAATAGTGAGTGACGTATCTGTAATATTACCACCAAAGTTTGGTGTAAAACCGCCCGGAAGCATTTCGTTAAATGCGAAACAATCAGGGTTGTTTGCTACACCATTAATGTAGTCAGGGTTATCAAGAACGTTGTCATCAATCATAATGGTTGGACAGTTACCGCTCATATCACCGGTTAAGTCACCAACAAGAAGTGTTTCGCCACCATCGTTTGAGTATGCACCAGGGCGAGTATGCGGGTTACGGTAATAAAAACCACCGCGTACATCACGCTCTGAGTAGTTACCAAACATATAAAATTGAGAGTCGTTAGTTAGCTCTAAACCAACATTACCAAAGATAGAGATGTCGTCATCTACCTCAGGTGCACCCCATACTTGGGTGATTGGGGCAATGTCTGGAACGCCTGCAGCATCAAGTGCTGTGGCATCGGCTCTTTGTACAGAACGGCTGGTCGCATCGGCTGTTTTGTACTGAAAACTTAAATTTGCAAAACCGCTATCGGTAAATGGTAAGCCCACATTACCTGAAATTTGGGTTGTATCACCATCGCCTTCGTAATATTGGCCTTTACGAACTTCGAATGACCCGCCTTCTGAGGCATCTTTAAGTTGGAAGTTTAAAACCCCAGCAATCGCATCAGAACCATATTGTGCAGCAGCACCATCGCGAAGAACTTCTACTTGTTTCAGTGCAATACTTGGAATTACTGAAATGTCGGCACCTTGAGCACCATCATTAATACCACCACCTAAAAAGGCAATAACAGAGGCACGATGACGACGTTTACCGTTAAGTAAAATTAGTGTGCTATCAGAAGGAAGTCCGCGCAAGTTTGCAGGGCGTACTAATGAAGCGGCATCACTGATTGGCATTGAGTGAACGTTTAAAGAAGGAATAGCTCCTTTTAACAGCTCTAGCATATCTGTGTTGCCTGACTTGCTAAGCTCTTCGCCACCGATAATGTCGATAGGAACAGGTGAGTCACCAATAGAGCGAGGCGCAGAGCGCGTACCAACTACGGCAATTTTTTCTACGTTTTTGTTTACTTTAACTTCGGTTTGCTCTTCTTGAGCAATTGCTGAACCAGAAACAAACAAGCCTGCGGCTGTTGTTGCTAGAGCAAATTTGATCGCCTGTTGAAGCGCATTGCTTTTTAATTTCATTCTAAATATCCCCAGTTAGAATTGATTTGTATAGTCTATTTACTGACTTATTTTTGTGGACATTTCACATTCAATGGGGAGCAAATATAGCTAACTCACTCCTAAAAGCTTAATTAATTAAGCGCACCTCCTGTGAGTCCTCGAAATAGACTATAGATAAAAAAACTAAAGAGGGCAATGGCTAATTAACTACTATTTAACAAGTGGAAACAAATGGTTTATCTAAAAATAACGCAGAGTTAATCACAACTAGGGCGAGAAAAGGGGGTAAAAACAGACATTGATACATAATTACTAACTAAATAAGCTATTTTAGTTATTTTCTATTATTGAATTAAATTGACTTACTGTTGATATTTTCACCATGGTGTTTTTTCCACGCAGCCAGCTTTTCTTTATATTCATCCCACACGCAAGGGCAGCAACTGCCGCCGCCACAGCACTCATCAGATTTTGGTCTTTCGGGTTTAGTACTAGGGATGTTTTTTTGCATTTTTTTATTACAAAAGTGGAAAAAAGGACGCTTAGAATAAATGATTGAATAAAGCGTGTAAATTATTCTTTGTGAACTTAGAACGCTGTGTGAGAATACAGGCTATGCGATTATATAAAGTCATTCATCGTGCACCCTGGCGGGTTGCTAAAATAAGTAAAAAGCGACAACAACTACGCTTTCGTCGTGCTATGGTCGCGCTTAAAATAGCCCTTGCTCAGGAAAAGCAAGAAACCAAAGAAATGCTAATAACTTATAGGCGTTATACCCAAGGGCAAACAAACAAAGCAGAACTAAAACGCGCCAACGAGCAGTTTGTAGATATATTAAAAGGATTAGGACTAGGCGTTTTTGCGTTATTGCCGTTTGCACCATTAACTATTCCACTGGTTGTTAAACTAGGGCAGTTAGTGGGTGTTGATGTATTGCCAAGTTCTTTTAGTATGAATAAGCCTATTAAAGAAATTGATCAACAGATTGCTCAACAAAGCCAACAGCAAGACTCAACTCCCACAAAGAAGAAGTAAGTTAGCAGAACATAATTAGCTATACCTTTTAATAGTGCTTATTGTTATGCTAGGACATCATTTTCTATTATGTGAGTCATTAATGAGCGCTTTACTTCGTCATACCTCTTCAGGAATTCCTCTATCTTTTATTGTTAAAAATGAATTAACAGACTGGCTTACTCAGCAACCAAGCTTTGTGCAGCAGTGGCTTGCAAATACCGATTTTGAAAAGTCAGGACTTGCGTTAATACCAAACGCAGAAACCGGTGAATTAAGCCAAGTATTTTGTATTATGCAACGAGTCGATGATTTTTGGGCTGCTGGCGAGCTTGCAAGTAAATTACCTAAAGGCTGCTACCAAATTCAGGGTGATGAGTCTTTAGTTTCTCAACTTGCTTTAGGCTTTGTGTTAGGTGGTTATGAGTTCAGTGAGTATAAACAAAAAGCCACAGCAAAAGCTCAGCTTGGCATTGCCGATAAAACATTATATGAACAAGTAAAACAACAAGCAGATGCAATTAATCTAGCTCGCGACTTAGTTAATACCCCAGCTGCCGATATGATGCCGCAGCACTTATCACAGGTAATGAGCGATTTAGCTGATACATTCGACGGCGAGTTTACCCAATGGGTAGGCGATGAGTTATTAGAACAAAATTATCCAACTATTCATATGGTAGGCCGTGCAAGTGAAAACAAACCGCGTTTACTCGATTTGAAGTGGGGGGCGGTTGATGCGCCACAAATTACATTAGTCGGTAAAGGTGTATGTTTTGACTCAGGTGGGCTAGATTTAAAACCAAGTTCAGGCATGCGTAACATGAAAAAAGACATGGGTGGGGCTGCGCATGTTATTGCCTTGGCTCAATTAATTATGGCTGCTAACTTACCAATACGTCTTCGTGTTTTAGTACCTGCGGTTGAAAATGCTGTTTCGCGTAATGCATTTCGCCCTGGCGATGTAATAAAAACCCGTAAAGGTATTATGGTCGAAATAGATAATACTGATGCAGAAGGGCGACTAGTTCTGTGTGATGCTTTGAGCGAAGCACAAAACGATGAGCCTGAATTAATTATTGATTTTGCTACCTTAACTGGTGCGTGCCGTGTTGCTTTAGGGACAGAGCTGCCAGGCTTCTTCTCAACGGAACGTGATGTCGCTAATGCGATTATGGATTCGGGGATGCAAGTTAACGACCCTGTTTGGCAATTACCGTTATTCGAGCAATACACCCCATTTTTGAAAAGCGATGTGGCTGATATGACTAACTGTTCAAGTACGCCATTTGGTGGCGCAATAACCGCTGCGCTTTATTTGAAAGAATTTGTAGAGCCAAACACACCATGGGTTCATTTTGATGTAATGGCATGGAACTTACGAGCATTACCAGGGCGCCCTGCAGGTGGTGAAGCTCTGGGCATTCGTGCAGTATTTACTTACCTACAAAATCGATTTAACTAACCTAACTAGGGTTAACTAAATCAAACATACCTTGCCTTGAGTTATTTGATGTTAAAGCGCATATAACTCAAGGGGTAAACCATCTGGATCGGCAAAAAAGGTGAATTTTTTGCCGGTAATTTCATCCACTCTTATTTCTTCTACGTCGATTCCATGCGACTCTAAATACGTTTTACTGTTTTCTACACTACTAACCTTAAATGCTAAATGTCTAAGTCCTTGTGCTTCGGGATAGCTTGGTCTACTCGGCGCATCGTTAAACGAAAATAATTCTAACTGACTGCCATCAGGTAAAGCTAAATCGAGTTTGTAAGACTGACGCTCTGCTCGATAATGCTCATTGATAATCGTAAGTTTTAATATTTCACTATAAAAATGTTTAGAGCGTGGGTAGTTGCTACAAATGATGGCTACATGATGAATGCCTAGTAGTTGCATATATTTTCCTTAAAAAACAAAAAAGCGCACTGAAAGCAGTGCGCTGTTTATCAATACATATTTGCTTGGTGTAATGTTAGCTTTTAGCTAGGCTCTGCGTCTTTACACGCTTTTACAGCTGGTGCAACAAGCTCTAAACCTGTTTTATCACACGGTGGAAGTTTAGCATTGCTAACAGCAATGGGTGTTACTCGCTCGCCCCATTTGATATAACTTGCCGCCCACGTTAGGCCTGCTCCAAATGCAGCCGACATAATATTGGCATGCGGCTTAATTAAACCTTGCTCAACGGCTTCGCACAGCGCAATGGCAATCGTTGCAGCAGAGGTATTACCGTATTCGCCAATGTTAACCATTACTTTACTGTCTTCAACCTTTAAACGGTTTTGAATTGCTTGAATAATGCGTAAGTTAGCTTGATGCGGAACTAGTACATCGATATCGTCTAACTTAAGGTTGGCTTGTTCAAGCACGTCGTCACAGGCTTCACTCATACCTTTAACGGCACGTTTAAATATTTCACGCCCTTCAAATAAAAGGTCTGATGGGCCAATTGGCTCATATTTATTTAAATCACTGCCAAAATTAGTAATGTGTAAAATATCACGATCTTCGCTGTCACAGCCGGTTTTAGTTCCTAATAAGCCTGCAGGTGTTTCTGCTGCTTCAAGTACAACGGCACCGGCACCATCACCAAATAAAACAGCACTGTCGCGTCGCGCCCAGTTTACATACCAAGTCATGCGTTCAGCGGCAATAACTACGGCTTTTTTGATCATACCGGCTTGAATTTGCGCTGTCGCAGCTTGTAAAGCATATAAAAAACCAGAACATGCTGCATTGGTGTCCATGGCTGCAGCGCCAGTGGCGCCAATATTTTTTTGTACTAATGAGGCAGTGTTTGCAACTACTGTTGAGGGGGAGCACGTTGCTAAAATAACTAAATCGATATCTTTTGCATCTACGCCAGCGCAAGCAATAGCATGTTTTGCAGCCACACTAGCAAGCTCGGCAGTACTTACATGGCTAACTCTACGGGCTTTGATACCGGTACGCGTGGTGATCCACTCATCGGTGGTATCTACAATTTCACTTATTTCGTCGTTGCTGATGCTGGCTGGTGGAATGCATTTGCCCCAACCAGTGATATGTGCGTAAGGCATAGTGTGTTCTCTTAAAAGTGGTATGACGTGTTCGTCTTATGAATACGTTATAACAAAAATTAGCTATTAACTCTAGTTTATAGCAGCTATAGAGCTGTAATTACTGCTATTTTACCAATTGTTTGTTGTGTTTTTAGTGAAAGGTCAATTGTAAGTTTTTACTTTGTAAATTAAATGAGTGTTTAGCTTAGGTGCTTTTTATAAGCTAGTCCATCACCTTCAACACTTGCTTAAAGTACTTCTGACGTATGCTTGAGTGCAGCTATGCGAGCGGATACTATAAGGCGGTTTAGTGTATAATAATTACAATAAAAAAAGCATGTTAATCATGAATAATGAAACCCAGTGTATCCAGGAACCCTATTGTGTTAATTAAAACCGACCCAGCTATTAGCCGATTATTAATGCTGCGCAGTGGTGCCATCGTTGTTCAGCTTATTGCGGTACTCAGTGTGTATTTTTTACTAGAACATCAAATTGCACTTATGCCGTTGTTAGGGGTTATTGCTGTTGAGGCGGTTTTTCAGTTAGCCAGTGTATTTGCCTACCGGCATGTAAGCCAAGCAAAGCCAATTGGCATGTTAATGCAACTGACCGCCGATGTGCTTTTTTTAACTATTTTGTTGTCTTTAAGCGGCGGAGCAACTAACGCATTTGTGTCGTTATTGTTGCTGCCAATTATGATAGCTGCAATCACACTAAGCGCTCGAGGGCTTGCCTATATTGCTGTATTGGCCATTGCCGCCTATAGCTTATTATTAATTAAAATGCCCGAACACAGTATGCACCAAATGAATATGAATGGTCATTTTATTGGTATGTGGGTTAATTTTGTTATAAGTGCTTGCGTAATAGCGCTAGTGATAGGGGCTATGAACCGCGCTTTGCAACAGCGTGAACGCACTATTGCCAAAGTTAGAGAAAAACAGTTACGCAATGAACAACTGGTAACACTTGATGGCGCAGCAGCGCAAATTACTCATCAATTAGCAACACCAATTGCTAATTTACAATTATTATTTGAAGAGCTTTTAGAAGAGCATCCTAACAATGAAGTTATTCAGCAAATGCAAACGCCGCTATTGCAATGCCGCACTCAGCTTAACGACTTTAGAAAGCTCTCAATGCAGTTACGAGATAAAAACACTCAAGCACCCATTAAAGCAGAGCAGCTGCAAAATCAAATTCATGATACGTTACTATTACAATACCCCAATCAACAAATAAACTGGCTTAACGAGTCACCTGAAGCCACATTACAAAGTGACGCTATGCTGTTACCTGCAATTTTAAATTTATTACAAAATGCAGTACTTGCTAATCAAAAACACGCCCAAGTGCAACTTGAACTAAGTTGGCAGCAACCTGACGCACAAAACATTGCGTTAATTATTCGTGATTTTGGTGCTGGTTTTTCATCCTCAGAGTTAGCAGAGTTAGGTGGGCAGTTAATGCCTAGTGAGCAAGGCATGGGGATCGCAGTTATGTTATCAAATGTGACATTTGAGCGGTTAAATGGCTCGTTAACGGTATATAATCACCCCGAAGGCGGAGCGGTTACAAAGATAACGATGCCACTATTAACAGCAGAGACAAAAGCATGAAGCTACTTATTATTGAGGATGATATTAATTTAGCGACAACGTTGGCACGGCGGCTAACTAAGCACGGTTTTAACTGCGAGATCACTCATAATCAAACTGATGCACTTCTAAAGGCTCGCCAGCAACAGCCTGATTGTATTTTATTAGATATGAAACTGGCTGATGAAAATGGACTGTCGCTTATTGCACCGCTGCGGCATTTACTCACTCATGCACATATTGTATTGCTGACTGGCTTTGCAAGTATAGCTACAGCCGTAGAGGCGATGCGTTTAGGTGCTAATGACTATTTAACTAAGCCTGTTGATATGGCAAGTTTATTAAAAGCACTTAAAGTTGAGGTGGCAAGTTCGGCAGTAACTGAAATTTCTGAGGGGGTTATGTCGCCCGAGCGGTTAGAGTGGGAACATATTCAACATGTTTTACACAGTAATAATGGTAATGTATCAATGACCGCAAGGCAGCTAAATATGCATAGGCGGACACTACAGCGTAAATTACAAAAAAAACCAGTGCAGCAGTAATGCAAAATCAAAAAATTATTTTATTTGATGCGCAATGTAAGCTGTGTAGTGCATGGTGCAATTTTGTTATAGCTCACGATCCGAGCATTAAATTTAAATTGTGCAGCGTGCAATCGCCGGCTGGGCAAACGCTACTTGCTCAATTTGGTTTTTCCACTACCGATTTTACTTCGATGATTTATATAGAAGCACAAAAGCCATATACCCGCAGCCAAGCCGTTTTTCGAGTGTTCAGCCAGTTAGGGTATCCGTGGAAGTTGCTTAGCGTATTTAAGTTATTACCACGAAAGCTGACTGATTGGCTTTATAACAAAGTGGCTAAAAACCGTTATACATTATTTGGTAAATACCAGTACTGTCGAATTCCTCAACAAAAAGATGAAGATCACTACTTATAACTACATTTTTAGCAAGTGCTGGATTACTTAGGCTGTGCTAAAATCGCGGCGTTTAATTACTAGTAAATAGGTTTTAAGGGCTTTTTCATGGCAAATACAGCGCACGCATTGCATATTTTAGTAAAACATAAAGAGATTGCAGAAGACATCATTAAGCAATTAGGCAAAGGCGCAAAGTTTCAAACCTTAGCTAAAAAATATTCGTCTTGCCCATCGGGCAAAAAGGGCGGTGATTTAGGTGAGTTTAGACGCGGCCAAATGGTACCGCAGTTTGATAAAGTTGCTTTTAGTGGAGCAATTTTAGAGCCACATTTGGTAAAAACAAAATTTGGTTGGCATGTGATTAAAGTACTTTATCGCACATAAAAAGCGGAATTTTAAGTTCCCGCTATACTTACTATTTCTCATTTTATAACTGCTAAAGCACTTTGGAATGACTATGAAGCTATTTAATTTATGCTGCAGTGTTATCCTCATTGCCCTGTCTTTTTTTGCATGTGGCAGCGAGCAAACTGTGACGCTAAAAATAGGAAAACCAAGCACACCTAATATGCCAAGAAACCACTATGTTTTGAGCTTATTAGAAAAAAGCTTTGCGCAGATGAATGTAAAACTTAATATTAGTTATAGTGTTGAGCCGATGAATACCAAGCGAGTATTAGAAGAGCTAAAGCACGATGGGGCTATTAATTTTGCTTGGTTAAGTATGTCAAAAGAGCAAGCAAATAGCCTCGTACACACAACCTTTCCAATATACAATGGCTTGCACTCAAAACGTTTACTGATGATAAAACAAAGCCGGCTTGGCGAATTTTCAGATATAAAAACCCTTGAACAACTAAAGCCGTTTATAGCCTTACAAAAGCAAAGTTGGTCTGATTATTATGTATTAAAGAACAATGGCTTAACAGTTAATGGTGATTTGAGTTATGAAAGCATGTTAAAAGCGTTAGATGAAGGACTTGGCGATTACTTTCCTCGTTCAGTAACTGCGATTAGAGCTGAAATACAAAAAAGCCCACAATACAACTTTGTAGTTGAGCCACATATTATGCTGCAGTACGATAATTTTTATTACTTTTATGCAAACGAAAAAAATAAAGCAATTATCGACTTATTACAGCAGGGTTTAACAAAGCTAGAACAAAAAGGTGAGCTTGATGCCCTCTACACGCATTTTTACCATGATGTTGAGGACGGGCTTGGTTTAAGTCAGCGAACTGTATTTAAACTAAAGCATTAGGGCCTGTTAACTAATCTTGCTTAGCTTCTTCTTCGCTTATTTGCTTAAGTGCTTGAATAAACGACTCACTCGGCTGCCCACCGGTAAGCGCATACTTATCATTTATAATGAAAGTAGGCACTGAAGTAATACCCATTTGCTTAAAGTTATTTTGCTCTTCGCGAACCGCTTGTACGTATTTATCTGAGTGTAAAATATCACGGGCTGTGTCTTTGTTAAGGCCCACACTTTCTACCACATCCAGTAATGCATCTTCTTGATTTAAATATTTTAAATCGGTGAAGTGTGCTTCAAAAAACGCCAATTTCAACTCAGTTTGCTTGTCTTCTTCACGAGCCCACATTAGCAAGCGGTGAAGATCAAAGCTGTTGATCATGATGCGTTTACCGTCAAAATTAAAGGTAAACCCAGCTCGCTCACCCGCATCTGCCATGTTTTGACGATTTCGCGCGCTTTCTTCTTCGGTTAAGCTGTATTTTTGCTGCAAATGCTCGTCTAAGTCTTGCCCTTCAAGTGGCATATCTGGATTAAGCTCAAAAGGGTGCCATGTAATATCCGCACTCATTTCCTCTTTTAGCTCGGTCAATGCGGTTTCTAAGTTCTTGTAACCGATAATACACCACGGGCACATTACATCTGAGACGATATCTATTTTAAAGTTTTTCATAGGAGTCCTTTAAGGATTGCTTTGTAATAGCATGATTGTTAATCAACTAGTGTAAAAAACAAATTGCTAACTAATTTATTTAAAGTTAGCCATAGTATTTAGTTATCAGTTAGTTTGCTTAGCAGTGATTAAATATAGTTTGTCTATAAAGCCTTTCAACTAAACGCATACACTATAAAACACTTATTGCAGCTAATGAACTAGATTGTTTTATATTCAAGTTTAAGCTTGAATGGTCACTTTGCAGTCATAAGTAAATAGATGTCAAAATATAGATTTTTAGCTCTATTTTGTTTACTAGTTAATTCACAGGTATGCTTTTCAAATACGATTGAAAAACCACCTAAAGCTATTGAAGCCGAAGTATATACTATTTGCGAGGTGGTATATTGCAATCCGAGTGTTGTTTTAAGAAATAATACGGCATTTGAAAGTAAAGTAATTTCAAATTATTTTGATGAAACTCATTTTACTGAGCATGCTTTTAAGTTTTATAGAGTAAAAGACATGTATTCAACGAGTAATCCGTTTGACAACCTATTATCGTTTAAAAATGCAGAGTTTTCGTCACTTGAGGGAGATGTAATATTTAAACCTCTTGAAGTCAAAACTTGCACTACGCGAATAAAAAGAGATAGATTGAATTATGAAAAAGGGATTGAGTACGTTGTTTTTTTCGGTAGTTATGGATGCGCAATATGTGATAGATAAAAAAAGTCAAGATTCATTTCATTGCTTAGTAAGTTAGGAATAGTTGATGATTTACTTACCTTGCCTGATGATTAAACCAAGGAATAAATAGGGTCAGAACCTGAGGGAACCCCACATTTTTATCCAAGCTACAAGCACTCACGGTAATCATTATTTAATTGGTTGAGGAGATAGTAGAGTCAGCTCTCTCTTTTTGATTTTCATTGTAGAAGGCAAGATGCAAGACCTGACCCTGCTGGCGAGCGGGTGTTTTTCAAAGCTTTAGGAAAATATTTGAAGGTTATAGTTGCCGTTGCCACAACCTATTTTACCGCCGGTCTTGCCAGCGGATGGGCAACGAGCTGGGTTATTAGTGCAGGAATGACTACTTCCGTTACTATGGCTGGTGCAATTGCATCTGGTATATTAAAAGGCGCTTTGTCAGGTGCTTTTTCTGGGGCTGCTTTTGGCGCAATAGGCGGCAGCTTTAAAGAGTATGGTATTGAGAATACAGGTACTCAAATGGCAGTTCATGCAGCCGCTGGTGGGACCATATCTGATGTTCAAGGTAGTAATTTCGGTCATGGGTTTGTTACTGCTGGTATAATGAAAGGAAAAGTAAATACTAATAATTCACCGAGCCGTGTCATTCTTCAAGCTCTTGCTAGAAGGACTGTCTCAAAAATAACAGGTAGTAAATTTGTTAACGGAGCCGTAACAAGTGCTATTAAATTTGTAGCGAATGAATTAAAAATTATTAGTGAGACCCTAAAAAACAAATCATGGAAGACTCAGGTAGCCAAATCGCTGATAAGGATTCTGATGGTATATAAACAATAGATATCCTGGTTCAGGTGTGCAAGCAGATATAAGTTTTTGGGGGGAAGATTCTGCGAAAAAAGTAATTTGCTCAGCAATGCAAATTTGTTTAGATGAAGCAGCTAAGAAAGTGTGGACACCAATTGGTATATCTAGCCCAAAACCTAGATTTACTCTGAAAAATGAAATGACGGTAATAGATTTTCCAACTATGAAGTTACAAGGAACAGGTTGGTATCTATCAAATGGATTTGCGCCATCCATAGTAAGTGCTTCATTTACGTATTACCGAGCGGCGGCAGCATGCTCAATTAGTGAAAAGGTGGTTGTTGGATGCGGAGGATAAAGTTTGTACTTATTATTAATTTGTTAGTTTATTGTAATGCTACTTTTGGGGCTGCTCAAGATATCATTTATATTGATTTATTAACCCAAGCTAAAGAAGATAAGGTGAAAGTTACGGAGCTTTATATAGATAATTTACCGTTGATTGCCCATTATTTTCTTTATACTAATGAGCTTAATAACAAGGTCTTGGATCTTTATGATGAACTTAAAGGAAATTACAATACGCCTACACTATATGCACAAGGTTTATGTCAGCTTCAAGCTTACAAAAAAATTACAATATTACTTAGTAAAGGTTATATATTAGAGTTCGATAGAGTTGACTCCCTAGATTGCTTCGAGTGGGCTGTTGCTTATATAGATACTCATTTATTTCAGCTTTTATTACCTTACAGTAATCGGCAAATGAAAAGTTATTTAACAAAGTTATTGGAAAATGAAATTACAGCAATAACTGAATTTAAAACATTTGTTGAAAGATCTACTCCAAGAAGTTTTTTTGAAAAGAATAAAAAAAATGTTCTCTACAAATCATTAGGAACGGATATAAAAAATAGTATCCTCAA
Source organism: Pseudoalteromonas sp. meg-B1 (assembly GCF_003173795.1). Taxonomy (GTDB): domain Bacteria; phylum Pseudomonadota; class Gammaproteobacteria; order Enterobacterales; family Alteromonadaceae; genus Pseudoalteromonas; species Pseudoalteromonas undina. The sequence continues at coordinate 672,518 of NZ_QGQU01000002.1, forward strand.
TTCATATTATGTAGAGGGGTTTGACTTTTTTTTGAGAAAAATGAAAGGCCTAGACAGAATAGATATAAGTTTCATTCTAGACTTAAACATAAAGTTTTGTGAGTCAATGACCGCTGAGCAATATGTAAAATTTGTAGAGTCTGCATCTCAAGGGAGACTCATAATTTACGAAACAATATTAAATAATTGTTCTAATAATTTAATAAATAAAAGTGAATATGGAAGAGCTAGAGAAATATACGAGGTTGTAGGGATCTCGAAAGAAAAAATCGATAGCTTGAAGATAAAACTTGAATTGAAGAGAGATAAAATCAATACATGGTTGAAGTCAAAAAGTTAATGGGCCCACCATAAGAACAAATAAATAGGTGTAAAGAAAGCCAAAGGGAACAAGGAAAAATAGGGTCAGGTTTTTCTTTTTGCTTTTTATCATAATAGTTATTTTAATAAGAATATTAAATTAAGTGTTATTAAGAGTGTTTGTATTTATTAGTGTTTTATTTTCTGCTGATGCAATTGCAATTTTTGGCAAAGGCCATGTTAGTGGGAAGATCACAAATATTACCAGTATTAGTTCAGGGTTGTTTGTGCGTATTAATGCTAACGAAGAAAAAATAATAGGGGTCAGATCACTTACTTCATAATACTTTGTCATAATTGTTCAGATATTAGCATATGAGTAGTATTGTGAAGCAACGAACCTGCCCCCCTGTGAATAGAAGCGGGATTGAAATCTCTTACTACTAAAGGTTATATGAATAGCTCTAGAGTGATAGGAGGAGAGGTCAATATTATAGCAGCTGGCTTACAATCTTATGTCAAATATGAATATCCCATCATTAATAACAGTAATACACCTTGGAACTCGATGCTTGAAATTCTAAGGTTAGATGCTACTAGAGGAGACGTAGCTGAATGAAGGAAAAAATTCTAATATTATTTTTTTTATTGGTTAGCAATGTTATTTCAGGTAAAGGTTTCGAAAAAGAGCACCTTGTAACAATTGAAATGGTTGAAAATGATATTTTACATAATAGGCGACTAAACGTTTCTCAAATATTATATGCATTGGAGCGTAACAAAGTTACTAATCCACTTAAGGTAAATTATTTATACGGGGTTATTTATTACTTTGGCGATTATGGTTTAGATAAAGATAACGATAAAGCATACCATCACTTAAAGATACCAGCGGACAATGGAGATATATCTGCAGCCTATTTATTAGGAACACTTTTAGTAGATGATAGTCCACTAAATGATATTGAAAATGGCATTGAATATCTTAAATTCGCATCTGATAGGGGGAGTGTTGATGCAATACTAAACTTGTATGAAATGTATAGAATCGGTAAGTATAAGGATGAAGAGCATATACTCAAACTTTTAAGTTATGCTGCTAAAAATGGTAGTGAGGAAAGCGCGATTCAGTATGCTGATACATTATTCAATATAAGTTTAATTGAACAAAGTGATAAAAAAGCACAGTCAGTTGCTTTATTTTTAATAGACTACAATTTTAAATTACTCAAAAGGGAGAAGTTCTATTTACTATCTGGAATATATGGATTGTCAAACTCTCCTATTTATAATGAAATAAAAAGAGATCATTATTTGAACTTAGCTGCCAGAGAAGGGCACAGTTTTGCGATAAGGTTATTGGATGAAATTGATTTTATAAAAGCTAACAAAAAACACTAATAGCAGGTGCTTTTTATTATTATCTCTAGGTATATTTCTCTAGAATGTCTTCAGTCAATGCAGCTGGTGTGTAACAATTAAAGTGCTCCTAAATAAGTATGAGGTTGTCTTACAAGGCTAAAGTTTATTTTTTTATACTGGCTCTAGTTATGTTGAAATTAATTATATAATAGATAGCAATAGGAATTAAATTACTTGCTTAGTTTATAAAAAATAAGCTGGGCTAGCTCAAGGTAAACATAAGAAGAGCAGCAAAAGTGCTGCTCTTTTATTGAATGTTTTCAGGTTAGCTGTTTAAGCCAAACGGGTCGTCAATGCTATGACTCGGTTGAGTAAACCAGCGCGGACCGTCATCTGTCATGTAAAAATGATCTTCTAATCTAACCCCAAACTCATCTGGAATAACCAGCATAGGTTCGTTACTAAAACACATGCCTGTGGCAAGCGGGGTTTTGTCACCGCCAACTAGGTATGGCCATTCGTGAATGTCTAAGCCAATACCGTGGCCCGTACGATGCGGACAACCTGGTGTTTGGTATTCAGGGCCTAAGCCTTGAGCTGCTAAGTAACTGCGGGCTGCTTCGTCAACCGATTCACAGGTTTCGCCAAGGGCTGCTTGATTGAAAGCTGCTAATTGTGCCGCTTTTTCAAAATCCCAAAATAGGCGTTGGCGGCTGGTTGCTTCACCAAATACATAAGTACGCGTAATATCAGAAAGGTAATCGTGCACTTTACATCCAGTATCGATAAGCACCATGTCGCCTTTTTTCAAAATTTGTGGATCTTTTACGCCATGTGGGAATGAGGTGGCAAGGCCAAACAATACAATACAGAAGTAATTACCTGGGGCTCCTACTTTTTGATGGGCTTTTTTTATAAATTCTTCGACTTCTACGGTGCTAATACCTTCATAAAGCATGCTCGCTGTAGCCTGATGAACCGCTAAAGTCATATCCATGGCACATTGCATTAATGCTAATTCATTGGCTGATTTATGCATTCTACAATGCGCAGTGACTGGTTGTGCGTTCACCAGTTTTAACCCTGAACTGGCTTTATTGATACCATCAAAAATAAAAAACTGTGCGCTTTCATCAATACCAACGGTAGCGGTGTCGCTAATATTGAGCTGCTTAAGCACTTTAACACATAGCTCAAATGGGTTTTCATGCTCTTGCCAGCCGTGTATTGGGCCATCAATAACCTTAAAGCCATTTAAAGAGCCAATTTCAAAATGTGGAGCAATGTATTGCACATCACCTACGGCAGGTAAAATAGCGCCAACAAGTCGTTCACTGGCATACCATTTCATTCCGGTGAAATAAGTTAAGTTGGTACCTGCGTTTAAATAAATGGCATCAATGTTGTGCGCTTGCATATAGGCTTGTGCTTTGGCCATACGCGCTAAATACTCATCGGCCTGAATTGGCGTTACTGAGTGAGTCATATTACTTAAACTAGCAAGTGCTTGCTCGGGTGTGTGAGTACCAATACCAACTGTCGTCATATATTTCTCCTACAAAATTTTGCATAGTGTGTAGGTTTAACAGTTTAAATTCAAACTAATTGCGATTAGTGAACAAAGGGCTCAAAAAATGGGGGTGGGTTATCAAGTCACTTATCGAAAGGGCTTGATAACCTAGGGCTATTTTTTCGCGTAGGGTAAGCGAGTGAGCTTATTTGCCGTGTGGTAACTATCTAATCCGGTTACTGCAACTGTGTCGATGGCTTGTAAGTCTAAAAAGCCATCACTTTGGAGTGCTGATTCATCTACATACACATCCATTATTTCACCAATAACCAGCTCAGTGCCATTAACTGCTAGATGTTGATTCTCTACAAATTTTACCGCGTATTTAAGTCGACTTTGTGCAACAAATGGAGCGTTAAACTCATTTAAGTATTCTGTTTTTAACCCCGTAGCATCAAACTCAGACTCATCTTTAGCGTAACGTGCCGAGGTTTGGTGAGCTTGCTGGTAAATGTCACTATTTACTTGATTAATAGTGTAAACGCCTGTTTCTATAATATTTTCAAATGTATGCCTTGGTACGCTGTGCGGGCGCATGATCATGCCAACAAGTGGTGGGTGTGCGCCTAAATGAATAACCGAACTAACGATGGCTAAATTGGTATTACCTTGCTCATCCTGTGTGCCTATTAAGTTAGCACTTTTAAACCCTGACAATGAATTTATAAAATGCGTACGTGTGTGCTTTTCAAGCGCGGCTATGCGGTCTTTGGAAAAATGCATGTGTTAATTCCTTACCATTTTATGGTGTTTCCTTGCCAATCTAGGTAGGCAGGTTCGTTGTTAAGTTCTAATTGTGGATTTTCGTAAGTAAATTTAAATAATTGCTGGGCAACAAACTCAGGGGTAAACAGTTTATCTGCAGGAACATTTTTCTGAAATGGCTTAGAAAGCTGTGTATCTGTCGTACCTGGGTGAAATAAAATCAGTTTAGTATTTTTAGCGCGACGAGCAAGCTCAATGGCGGCTGTTTTAAATAGCATATTAAGTGCTGATTTTGATGAGCGATAGGTATACCAACCACCTAATTTATTGTCGTTAATACTACCTACACGAGCGCTCAGAGCGGTAATTGTGCAGTGAGTTTTGTGGTTAAGCAGCGGCACTATACTTTGTAAACACAGCAGGGGTACAAGCGTATTAGAGTGCATAAGCTGCATAAAATAATCACTGTTGATTTCTTCAAGCTTTTTTTCTGGCATGTGCTGGTCGTTGTGTAATTGACCATTAAATATAATCACTTGAGCTATATCTACTTGCTGGGATTTTAACGACTCGGTTAGCTCGTTTAGGCTTTGCGCTGAATAGTCGCTCTGAAAATAGTTTACGTTTATATCGCTGTGATCAATGTTCGATGAGCTGACACAAATAATATTAAATTGTGTTGCTTGTTGGTTTAAGTGATTAACGTAAGATTGGGCAATGGCGCTACTGGCACCAAATAAAATCACTGTTTTCATTTTTCACCTTTGCTTTTGATATTACATTGACCTGAGTTGCACTGTGCATTAGGCATTAAAAAACGACTAATATGATGACGGTATTTTGCAAAGAAAGTATAAGCATGGTCGGCAAAAAAACGAATGACGGGCAAACGAATAATTTTGAGCCAAGGATATTTGCCAACAGTACGCCAAGCTTGATAAGTCACGTCTAAGCCGTAAATTATCTGCCCATTATCAGTTTGGGCGTGCAGTATATTCATGGCGTATTGCTTATCGATTGCGGGAAAACGTTCACTAAAGTCATCAGAATTTAAATCTTCTAGTGTAATTTTATGATCAACATCGGCACGTTTTAAATGCTGCATCTCTGCATTGCAAAGGGGGCAATTACCATCGTAAAAAATGATCATGTCATCGCTTTGTGTTTATTTTACATATGCTTTTTTACGACATGCTGTTGCAAATGGATCTATTAAATAAGTAAACATAATGATATTAATAGGTCTTAAAGAAACAAAGGAGAGCTAAAAATGAGTGAACAATATGCCGCCTTGCGAGGTAATGTAAATTTACTTGGGCAATTATTAGGACAAACTATTAAAGATGCTCAAGGACAAGATATTTTAGATAAAGTAGAAGAAATTCGGGCTTTATCAAAATCATCTCGCAGTGGCAATGAAGCCGATCGTAAAGCGCTTATAGATGTACTGCATGCGCTTAGTGATGAAGAGCTTTTACCGGTTGCCCGTTCATTTAATCATTTTTTAAACTTAGCTAATGTTGCAGAGCAGTTTCATACCGTATCACGTTTTAATGATGTTGGTTTTTGCCAACTAAACCCTCTCACTCAAACATTAAAAACGTTAGCAGCAAAGGCCGAACAAGGTCAGCTTAATCATAATCATTTAGCTGAAACCCTCTCAAAACTCCACATAAACTTAGTACTAACAGCACACCCAACCGAGGTGACTCGCCGTACTATTATTAATAAACATGTTGAACTTAGCGATTGTTTAGCATCGCTTGAGCGTACCGACAATCTTGCGCAAGAACGCGAAGCAATCTTAAATCGTATTGCGCAGTTAATTAGCCAAGCATGGCATACTGACGATATTCGTCGTTCACGCCCAAGCCCTGTAGATGAGGCTAAATGGGGCTACGCAGTCATTGAGAACAGTTTGTGGGAAGCGGTGCCCCGTTTTTTACGTGAGTTTAGCCAGCATGTAAAACAGCATTTAAGCTTGGAGTTGCCAGCAGATTACAGCCCGATAGAATTTACTTCTTGGATGGGGGGAGACCGTGATGGTAACCCGTTTGTAACCGCCGAAGTAACCAAGCAAGTGCTCGACCATGGCCGTTGGATGGCACTGGATTTATACCAGCGTGATTTAGAAACGCTCTGTGCTGAACTTTCTATGTCGGATGCCAGCGATGAGCTCATTAAATTAGCTGGGCAAGAGTTTGAACCGTACCGTGCTGTTTTGAAGGATATTAAAAACCAAGTTGCAGAAACGGTGATGCATTTAAGCGCTAAAATTAAAAATAAGCGTACTGAGTCACAAGATTTAATCACCGATATTAATCAAATTAAGCACCCCATTGAAGTGTGTTATCGCTCTTTATTAAAGTGCAATATGCAAGTAGTGGCCAATGGCTTACTACTGGATATGATCCACCGAGTAAATAGCTTTGGACTGCGTTTGGCAAAACTAGACGTGCGCCAAGATTCGTCGAGACACAGTGATGTATTTTCTGAGCTAACTCGTTACTTAGGTATTGGCGACTACAACCAATGGCAAGAGCAAGATAAGCAGGCTTTTTTACTTGCTGAGCTTAACTCTCGTCGTCCGCTTATTCCTAAGCATTGGCAACCTAGCCCTGAAGTGCAAGAGGTGCTCGACACCTTTGATGTTATTGCGCAGCAAGATGCAAAAACCTTTGGTTTATATATTATTTCTATGGCCCGAACTGCTTCTGATATTTTAGCGGTGCAGTTATTACTTAAAGAGTCAGGCTGCGGTTTTGAACTACCCGTGGCGCCCTTATTTGAGACCTTAGATGATTTAAACGATGGTCATAATGTTATTACTACATTGCTTAATAATGAGTGGTACCGAGGTCATATTAAAAATACTCAAAATGTGATGATTGGTTATTCAGACTCAGCCAAAGATGCGGGTATGATGGCTGCTGGCTGGGCACAATATGAGGCAATGGACAAGTTAGTGCAACTGGCGGATGAACGCGTTATTGAGCTGGTTTTATTTCATGGTCGTGGAGGCACGGTTGGTCGAGGCGGTGCACCTGCTGCACAAGCCTTGCATTCGCAGCCACCGGGTTCACTCAAAGGGGGCCTTAGGGTGACAGAGCAAGGCGAAATGATCCGCTTTAAATTTGGCTTACCCAATGTGGCATTGCAAAGCTTAAACATATACGCGGGTGCGGTGCTGCAAAGTAACTTATTACCACCGCCAGAGCCCAAAGATGAATGGCGCGAAGTCATGGCATTAATTAGTGATGTATCGTGTGAGCACTACCGCAATGTGGTACGCCACGATGAAAACTTTGTACCTTACTTCAGAATGGCAACACCAGAATTGGAGCTATCTAAATTGCCATTAGGTTCTAGGCCCGCTAAACGTAACCCGAATGGTGGGGTAGAGAGCTTACGCGCTATTCCGTGGATATTTGCGTGGAGTCAAAATCGTTTAATGTTACCTGCATGGTTAGGCGCATTAAGCGGACTTAAAGCAGCGCTTGAAAAATATGGGATTGAAACCCTAAGCGAAATGAGTTTGCAATGGCCTTTCTTTCGAGCTCGTTTAGAAATGCTAGAAATGGTATTTAGTAAAGCGGATAGCTGGTTAAGTGAGCACTACGATAATGCGCTGGTGGAAGACATGTATAAACCTTTAGGTGTTGCCTTACGTGAGGAATTAGCAGAGGCGATAACCTTAGTGCAATCATTGAGCCCGCAAAAAAGTCTATTAGCCGACCAACCTTGGATCAAAGAGTCTATTGGGCTTAGAAATCCATACACTGATCCCCTTAACGTGTTACAAGTTGAGCTATTACGTCGCTCTCGTGGCGATGATAAAGGTAATGAAAGCGATATAGATAATGCCTTAATGATCACCATGACGGGGATTGCAGCGGGTATGCGAAATACAGGTTAATCCAAAATTAGATTAGTTTTAAAGGGAACACGCGACGTGTTCCCTTTTTTTACGCTGAATAGGCTGGTATTTCGTTTGCCAACCTTTTACACTACTTGGCCATTGAACAAATAAAAACTATTATGGCTTCAGCAACTTTTAAAGTGCAACATAATACAGCACTTAGCAATTCACACATCTCATTAAACGTAGCGCAAACCCAAGCATTACGTAGTCAATTAAAAACTCAACGCGGTATTTTACATTCAAGCGATATTAAAGCGCTTTGTACTGAACTTAATGTCAGCGAAGATACTTTATTGCAAGGCTTGGTGCCTATGGCTTCTGAATTTTCAGTTGCACCTATTTCCAAGTTTCATGTCGGCGCAATTGTTAAAGGGCTTAATTCACAAGGAAATACCACTTTTTACTTTGGTGCCAATGCTGAGTTTGATCATCAAGCACTTAGTTTAGTGGTGCATGGTGAGCAATCAGCAATTAATAATGCGTGGCTAAATGGCGCTAAGAAAGTGCTGAAAATAGCCATTAGTGATGCACCATGTGGGTATTGCCGTCAGTTTATGAATGAATTGGCTGATGCAAAAGAGCTTGATATTTTACTGCCAGCACAAAATTTTAAATTAGCAGAGCTATTACCGCATTCATTTGGACCAACCGATTTAGGCAATGAGCACAGCTTATTTAACCCAGCAGAGCAAACTAAGCGCTTTAAAGAGACAGACCTTGATGAAAAGCTGATGAGTTATGCTTTAGCGGCTTATGTTCCATACAGTGAAAATTACAGTGCGGTAAAAATAAGCACGTTTGAAAATGGTGACTTTTATGGCAGCTATGCTGAAAATGCAGCATACAGCCCGAGCTTATCGCCATTGCAAAGCGCGGTGAGTCAATTGTTTGTAGCAGGATTAAGTTTTGATAAGCAAACAGTAAAATCAATTACTTTATTAGAAACTGCTGGTCATGAAAACCAATCAGGGGTAGCAAAAGCAGTGTTAGCAAGCTTTGATAGCTTACCAACACTTGAGGTTATTAGCGCAACATTAGCCAAGTAACACTTTAGCGGCTTCAAGCACCACGGCAACAGACTTTTTCTCAATCTCGCCGTGGTCCACGTTTGGAATTTCTTGACGTGTTCTATTTACTAATACACCTGCAACACAAGCGGCTTGTAAGCCAAGTGCGGCACACATGGTAAATAAAGTAGCTGATTCCATTTCATAGTTCATTACGCCCAATTTTTGCCATTCTTCACAGCTACCTTGTAATGATTTAGGTACGTAGCCAGAATGCGTATCATAACGCTCTTGACCTGGGTAGAAGGTGTCGCTCGAAGCAGTTATACCAATATGGAAATCGATATTAAGGTTTTCACAGGCTTTTACCATAGCTTGAGTAGCAAAAAAATCAGATACGGCAGGATAGCACAGCGGTGCAAAGTGCTGACTCGCGCCATCTAATCGTACCGAAGCTTGGCTAATTAAAATATCGCCTTCGTTAATGTGCGGTTGAATTGCACCTGTTGTACCAATGCGAAGAAAGCTACGTACGCCTAGTTGTGCCAGTTCTTCAACGGCAATTGAAGTTGAAGGGCCGCCAATACCGGTTGAGCATACCACTACAGAGTGACCGTTTAATTGGCCTAAATAAATGTGAAACTCACGCGTTTGAGCAAGGCAGGTTGGATTATCTAAGAACTGTGAAATACGTGCTGCACGATCTGGATCGCCTGGAACAATTGCCAGTTTTGCACCTTTTAAATCATCAATACACAGTCCTAAGTGAAATACCTTTTCCATAACTAAGCCTTTTTAATAAGAATTGTTGTCAATTTACCATAATTACGAGAAACATAAGTGAAGTACAGGACGGATGTCCGTATTGACTTAATTTGATTTATTCACCAACTCTGAATATTCAATCAATGGCAAAAATTACTAGAAAAATGAGCCAGTTGACTTGTTTGCTCAGACACTATATTCATACCTCATAGCAAACCAATAGCTAGGCTAAAGAGTCGTTAGCTATAATTTAAATTGTTTATATTCAATTGGTTAGTAAGTGGGTTTGGTTTTTGTTTACCACTAACCTAAGAGAGCAAAACAAAGCGCCTTGTGATTTTTAGCATACTATGCAAATTATCTAAAATTAATTCAGCGTGCGATGTTTTGCATAACTACTCAATAATAGACAAGATATTCAGATTGAAAAAGGGTTTACAATGAGCACACAATTTCAAGCATTTAAAGATAAAGTTGAACACTGTTTATGTGCACCTGGCGACGGTGTTTTTACGGTCAATACGGCTAAAGAACGCAAAGCAGCGCTTAGAAATAAATTATATGGGCAAACTGAAAATGTCGATGTTTTATGGCGTGACTCACTTAACGAGCTACCTAATTCACCACATAAAGCAGTAATGCTAGGCATTAGCTCTGATTGCGGTGGTGGGATTTTACGTGGCGCTAACTGGGGGCCTTTATTTTTACGCTCAGCATTGATTGATCAACAAACACAGTGTCGTTCGTTTGATTTAGGTGATGTACGTGTAATACCGCATTTATTACACGATAAGTATTTAAATGAGGCCACTATCACTAATTGCCAAAAGGCCCTATACGGAAATGACAATAACGATCATTATGTAAGCCCATTGTCTATCACTGAAGATGTGTGTGATAGCTTTTATGCGACATTCCAAGACAAAGGTATTTTTGGTATTGGCGGCGACCACTCAATTAGCTACCCGTTAACAAAAGCGTATTTAAAAGCCAAACGCGAGCAAGGTAAACGTACGGCAATTATTCATTTCGATGCTCACACCGACTTACTCGTAGAGCGTTTGGGCATTGACTTATGTTTTGGCTCTTGGTGCACACATATTTTGGAATTCTTACCAGCGCCGCATCATTTAATTCAATTTGGTATTCGCTCAAGTGGCAAGCCTAAATCACATTGGGAAAGTACTTTTGGCGTAAAACAACATTGGGCTGCTGAAATTATAGAGCGTGGCGCAGCTGCGGTTGCGGCTGATGCTATTGCGCAATTAAAAGCAGACAAGGTTGATGAAGTGTATGTAAGCTTTGATATTGATGCCCTCGATGCCGAATTTGCATCAGCAACAGGTACACCCGAAGAAAATGGCTTAACGCCACAACACGCACTTGATATTTTGTCAGCGATTGCTGATGAATTCCCTATAACGGGGGCTGATATGATGGAGATAGCTCCGTTTACTGACAGCTCTTTAGTGGGTCAATCAAGCTCTGAGACGACACTGAGAGAAGGCGCTAAAATCTCAGCGTTTTTAATTAACGCAATGAACCGCTAATTTCAAAAGCTAAAAATTGGCTATTTGCAAATAACCCGCTATATTTAATTGGCTTTTATTGAAAAGTGACGTCTTAAATTTAATAGAGCGGGTTATTGTGATTAAGTGGTGTTTTGTATTATTACTCATTGTAAGCCAACACTGCGCAGCTAAACTCACTGTTGTAACAGAGAATTTTGCACCTGCGCAGTATCTTGATGCGAACAACAATTTAGTCGGTGATGCTGCCGATATAGTGCGATTAGTGCTTGATAGTGCTGGGATTGATTATTCAATTTCAGTAAATGATTGGAGCATGACTTATAATATTGCATTGAGAGATCCACAAACCTGTATCTTCTCTATTTCTCGCTCACCCGAGCGTGAGAGTAGTTTTGTTTGGTTTGCTAAATTAGCTCAATTTGATACTAACTTCTACTCACTTAAGAACAAAGGCATTGTGCTAACAAGCCTTGAACAGGCGAAGCAATATAGAATTGCAGTATTAAAAGATAATTACAGCCACCACTATTTACTCTCCCAAGGCTTTAAAGAAAACGAAAATTTAATGCTTTTTAATAGCTTTGATAATATTTTTAAAATAATTAGAGCGCGAAGTTCCAGCATTGATTTGGTTGTAATACCTGCACAGAGAATAAATCATGAACAGTCCCACTTATTAAATGAACTACAGCTCGAGCCATTAATGCCCATCAACGTCAGCCAAGCTCCCTTATATTTTGCGTGTAACAAAAACCTACCTAATAAATTAAAGCAGCAACTTAGCAAGGCCTTTGCTTTGTATGAATCGCAACTATAAATATTAAGAAAATAATATTATATAAATATCAATTGCCCTGTTTATAAAAGCGGCTATAATCCAGCTGCTTTTGCTAATAAAAGCGATTATTTTGGAGTTATAAATGGGTGATTTAATCGGGATTGCATTATTAATCTTGATGAGTGCGTTATTTGCGATGTCAGAAATTTCGATTGCCGCTTCACGGAAAATAAAGTTAAGAGTTATGGCCGACGAAGGAAATGTGCAAGCGCTGGCGGTTTTAAAGCTGCAAGAGCAGCCCGGTGCTTTTTTTGCCATGATCCAAATTACGCTCAATGCGATTGCCATATTAGGTGGGATTGTTGGTGAGCAGGCATTATCGCCTTACGTGCAAGAAATACTGCAATTATTTTATCAGGGGCCGTTACTTGGTCAAATTAGCTTTTTACTGTCGTTTTTAATTATTACCTCATTATTTATATTATTTGCTGATTTGCTCCCAAAGCGATTAGCAATGATTTTACCTGAAGCTGTTGCTGTGCGTGTAGTTACAATTATGCGATGGGTGACTTTCGCGCTAACACCCTTGGTATTATTTTTTAACGGCTTAACCAACATCGTATTGCGGGTGTTTAAAGTACCCAGTGAGCGTGAGGATATTGTTACTACTGAAGATATTGTTGCCATGATGGATGCTGGTGCTGAGTATGGCAGCCTTCAACAGCAGGAATATGACTTAATTGGTAATGTATTTGATTTAGAAGCGCGCTTTTTATCAAGTGTGATGTCGCCACGTGAGCAAATAGTTTACTTTGATATTGATGAGTCGAGTGAAGATATAGCCAATAAAATTATAGAGCATCCACATAATCACTTTTTAGTGTGTAAAGGCAACCTTGATAAGTTAATTGGCTCGGTTGAGTCAAAAGATATTTTACGCCAAGTGCTTAAAGGTGAGGCGGCAAATATTAATGCGGATATGCTTGATAAAGATATTTTTTACTTACCAGAAACATTGAGTTTATCTGAAGCGCTAAATGCGTTTAAAACCGCCGTTCATCCTTTTGCTGTGGTGGTCAATGAATATGCGCTAGTGGTTGGAATCGTCACAGTTAAAGATTTAATGAAAGGCTTTATGGGTGATTTAATCACGCACCAAAGTGAGGAGCTAATCATTGAGCGTGATGCTAACTCTTGGTTGGTCGATGGTTTAACACCTATTGTTGAATTAGCTAAGGTATTAGAAATTGATGAGTTTCCTGATCAAAACCATTATGAAACGGTCGCTGGGTATTTAATTTACACCATGAAGCATATTCCTAAACGTGCAGAATTTATTGTATTTTCAGGCTTTAAATTTGAAGTAGTGGATGTAGAAGGCATTCGTATTGAGCAGTTACTCGTCTCTAGAATAAATCCTGAGAGCGAGTAACAGTCGCTAAAATTATATAATTGATTAACGGCAGTCAATGTATTTGCATTGGCTGCCTTTTTTATGGAGGTCACTGATATAGTTTAACTATTGTTTGAGTTAATTTTGTGACAACTATAATCAATTGTAAAAATGTGTAAATGTTGTCCATTAGCTATTTTTAATTGTTGTACTATAGTTTAGAATGATCGTTCATTCTAAACTAAAAGGTATTTAACATGCAGCGTTCCCGCATCGCTTTTTTTGTATTTTCAGCCCTCGTTGGTTCTGTTGCTTTAAGTGGATGTGATCAGGTAGCTGAGCAACCTAAGGCTTCTGCTCCTGCAGCAACACCCGTTGGTGTTGTCACATTAAACAGCCAAGCAATTACACTTAAAAAAGAATTACCTGGTCGTGTAAGTGCGTTTCAAATTGCTGAAATTCGTCCTCAGGTAAGTGGAATTGTGCAATCACGCTTATTTGAAGAGGGGACTCAGGTTGAGAAAGGCCAAGCACTTTACCAAATTAATCCCGATATTTTTGAAGCCGAATTAGCAGCCAGCAAAGCGGCGGTTGCTCGCGCTGAAGCCAGTATAGCCAGTAGTAAATCTAAAGCGTCGCGTTATAAAGAATTATTAGCAATTAAAGCTGTAAGCCAGCAAGATTTTGACGAAGCCGATGCAGCTTCTAAGCAAGCCTCTGCAGAATTATTAACGGCACAAGCGCAATTAAAAAGCGCGCAAATCAACCTTGATTATAGCCATGTTTCTTCGCCAATTAGCGGCCAAATCAGTAAATCAAGCGTTACTGTAGGCGCATTAGTTAGCGCAGGTCAAACAAGTGCTCTGGCAACAGTTACACAGCTTGATCCTATTTATGTAGATTTAACCCAATCAAGTAATGAGTTAACTAAACTCAAAAGAGCGCTGGCATCAGGTGCTTTAGGTGTCGACTCTACAACACAAACCGATGTAGAACTAATAATGGAAGATGGCTCAGTATATCCTCATAAAGGTACATTACAGTTTTCTGAAGTGACGGTTGATCCAAGTACTGGGTCAGTGACTTTACGTGCTAAATTTCCAAACCCTGAAAAGCTATTACTACCAGGTATGTATGTGCGTGCTGAGGTGGTTGAAGGTGTTAAGTCAGACGCAATATTAGCTCCTCAACGTGGTGTGAGCCGTAATACCAAAGGTGAGCCTACAGCTATGGTTGTTAGCAAAAACAACACCGTTGAAAGCCGTGTATTAAAAGTAGAGCGTACTTTAGGCGCTAATTGGTTGGTGAGCGAAGGCTTAGCCGATGGCGACCAATTGATTGTGGAAGGGCTACAAAAGATTCGCCCAGGAGCACCAGTTACGGCAACCGCTGCTCAGTCTTCTGCAAATAACAGCCAATAACGGAGAGTTTCATGTCACGATTTTTTATCGATAGGCCTATTTTTGCTTGGGTATTGGCAATTGTTGTTATGCTTGCGGGTATTATTGCCGTTAAAAGCCTACCCGTTGCCCAATATCCGTCTATTGCGCCACCAGCGATTACCATTACGGCTAACTACCCTGGTGCATCTGCACGTACCTTAGAAGACTCGGTGACTCAGGTTATTGAGCAAAAAATGAAAGGCTTAGATGGCTTGTTATATATGTCATCAACCTCACAGTCGAGCGGGTCAGCAACACTGACGCTAACATTTGATGCCGAGACCGATCCAGACATTGCCCAAGTTCAAGTACAAAATAAATTAGCGACCGCTACGCCATTATTGCCAGAAGAAGTACAGCGCCAAGGTGTGGTAGTGGCCAAATCATCATCAAGCTTTTTACTGGTTGTTGGTTTTGTGTCGCAAGATGGCAGTATGACTAATATTGATATTGGAGACTATGTATCGTCGAATGTGCAAGACATTGTCTCGCGTGTAGACGGTGTAGGTGAAGTGGAGCTGTTTGGCTCTCAATATGCAATGCGTATTTGGCTCGATCCGGCTAAATTACAAAACTATAAGCTAACCCCAAGCGATGTATCAGCAGCAATTAAAGCACAAAATGCACAGGTGTCAGCAGGTCAGCTAGGTGGTATGCCGTCACTTGCTGGGCAGCAGCTTAATGCGACTGTAACTGCGCAAAGTCGATTACAAAAACCAGAGCAGTTCAGAGATATTTTAGTAAAAACTAACAGCGATGGTTCGGTTGTTCGCTTACAAGATGTTGCCGAAGTTGAACTGGGCGGTGAAAGCTACGGTGTGGTTGCTCGTTTTAATGGTAAACCAGCATCGGGACTCGGTGTAAAGTTAGCCAGTGGCGCTAATGCACTTGATACCGCGCAAGGAGTAAAGGATGCACTTGAAGAGCTTAAGCCTTTCTTCCCACAAGGGCTTGAAGCGGTTGTGCCTTATGACACGACTCCCTTTGTTGCACTTTCAATTGAAAAAGTAGTACATACTTTAATAGAAGCCGTAGTACTAGTGTTTGTTGTTATGTACTTATTTTTACAAAACTTTAGAGCAACTATTATCCCTACTATAGCCGTTCCTGTGGTACTGCTAGGTACGTTTGGCGTTCTATTTACCTTTGGGTATTCAATTAATACGCTCACTATGTTTGCGATGGTATTGGCCATAGGTTTGCTGGTAGATGATGCGATAGTGGTAGTTGAAAACGTAGAACGTTTAATGACTGAAGAAAAACTCTCTGCAGTCGAAGCCACTCGAAAGTCTATGGATGAAATTAAGGGCGCGCTTGTGGGTATTGCCATGGTGCTGTCGGCGGTATTTATCCCTATGGCATTTTTCAGTGGCTCTACAGGGGTTATTTACCGTCAGTTCTCTATAACGCTGGTAACAGCAATGGGGTTATCGGTATTAGTGGCGCTTATTTTAACGCCTGCATTGTGTGCTACGTTATTAAAACCGAGTCATGTGCATACTGATGGTAGCTTTATAGGTCGTTTTTTCTCAGGATTCAACCGTGGTTTTGATAAAACCAATAGAGGTGCACAAGGCTTTGTTGGGCGAATGATCAAGCACTCTAAACGCTATTTGCTTAGTTATGTTTTGATTGTCGGTGGTATGGTCACTATTTTTTCAAGCTTACCCACCGCGTTCTTACCGGACGAAGACCAAGGTATTTTGTTTAGCCAAGTAATGCTGCCAGCAGGTTCTACAACAGAGCAAACGCTTGAAGTGGTTAAAAAAGTAGAAAACCACTATTTAGAAGAACAATCTGAAGCTGTTGCATCAATTTTCACGGTTACCGGCTTTAGCTTTGCAGGCTCAGGACAAAACTCAGCCATTGGCTTTGTGAGCTTAAAGCACTGGGATGAGCGCCAACGTGACGACTTATCAGTGGGAGCGGTTGCAGGAAAAGGCATGGGCTATTTTTCAACGATAAAAGAGGCGCTTGTGTTTGCATTCCCACCTCCGGCAATTATTGAACTTGGTACTGCCAACGGCTTTAATATGTTTTTACAAGACCGGGTTGGTTTAGGTCATGACGAGCTATTAAAGGCGCGTAATCAGTTATTGGGTATGGCTAGCCAAAGTCCAATACTGGCAGGTGTTCGTCCAAACGGGCAAGAAGATATGCCTGAATTACAACTGGATATTGATCTTGCAAAAGCAGAAGCCCTTGGTGTATCACAAGGTGATATTAACAGTACGCTTTCTACTGCTTGGGGTAGTAGTTATGTGAACGATTTTATCGACCGTGGCCGTGTTAAAAAGGTATATCTGCAAAGTAAGGCCGATGCGCGCATGGTGCCTGAGGATCTCAATAAATGGTATGTGCGAAATAAAAGCGGCGACATGGTGCCATTCTCAGCGTTTGCTAGTTCATATTGGTCATATGGCTCGCCTCGTTTAGAGCGCTATAACGGCTTTTCAGCTATGGAAATTCAAGGTAGTGCTGCGCCTGGTTACAGTACAGGTGAGGCTATGGATGAAATGGAGCGCTTAGTTAAGCAGTTACCTAATGGTATTTCCTCTGAATGGACTGGTATTTCATTCCAAGAACGTTCAAGTGGTGGTCAAGCGCCGCTTCTTTATGGTCTTTCACTATTATTTGTATTTTTGTGTTTAGCTGCACTTTATGAAAGTTGGTCTATCCCATTTGCAGTAATGATGATTGTACCTCTGGGTATATTTGGGGCTGTTATGGCTGCTTTCTTAGGTAACTTATCAAATGATATTTACCTTCAAGTTGGCTTATTAACCACCATAGGGCTTGCCTCTAAAAATGCGATATTAATTGTTGAATTTGCCACCCATAAAATGGATGAAGGCTTAAGTTTGGTAGATTCAGCCATTGCAGCTGTACGACTTCGTTTACGCCCTATTTTAATGACCTCAATGGCATTTATCTGTGGTGTTTTACCGCTTGCAATAGCCTCGAGTGCAGGCTCTGGTGCTCAAAACGCCTTAGGTATTTCAATTATAGGCGGAACACTTGCAGCTTCATCACTGGTGGTAATTTTTGTACCGTTGTTTTTTGTTTTGGTACGTAGACTGTTTTCAGGTAAAGCTAAAACCACCTCGCAGGAGGAAGTTTAATGAGTGTAAGAACAATTAGTTTTAGTGCTTTAACTTTAGCCATTTTATCTGGATGTCAGTTAGCTCCTCAGCAAGAAGCGCTTAATTTACCTGTCCCTGATGCGTATGCATCAGAGGCAGGCAAAGGACAAGTTTCGTCATTAAAATGGCAGCAGTTTTTTAATGATGAAAAGCTCAAAGCACTGATATCATTAAGCCTTGAGCACAATAAAGACCTGCAAATAGCAGCACTTAATGTGCAACGAGTGCGTGGTTTGTATCAGATCGAAGACTCAGCGTTATATCCTTCGCTCGATTTCAATGCATCAGGCAGTCGTCAGCGCTTGCCAGCTGATTTATCAGCAAGTGATCAGCCTCAAATTAGCTCCCAATACAGTGCAACTGTGGGCATGACTGCTTATGAATTAGATTTATGGGGCAAAGTGCGTAATCAATCTGAGCAAGCATTACAAACGCTTTATTCTACGCAGCTTAGTGAATATAGCATGCAGGTATCGTTAATTTCTGAACTGGCAAATGCGTGGCTTAATTATGCGACCGATCAGCAATTACTTGCTTTAGCTCAAGAGACGTTGTCATCGCAGCAAGCTTCTTTATCTTTAACGCAGAAAAGTGTTGATTTAGGGGCTGCCTCTGAAATTACCCTAGAGCAATTAAAAAGTACCGTAGCTACTGCAAAGGTTGATATTGCAAAGTATAAGCGTTTATTAAAACGTGATAAAAATGCGCTTGATTTATTAGTAGGTAATCCGGTGGGGCAGGACTTACTACCGACTAAAGAGTTGAACTCATTACTTGATTTACCGGCTGTTCCTGTCGGCCTTCCGTCTGATTTACTAACACAGCGTCCTGATATAAAAGCGGCCGAGCATCAATTATTTGCCGCAAATGCCAATATAGGGATTGCGCGGGCAGCGTTTTACCCAAGTATTAGTTTAACAGCCAATGCAGGAACAGCATCACGTGATTTAAGTAATTTATTTGATGCAGGATCAGGTACGTGGAGCTTTATGCCGTCGGTAAATTTGCCTATTTTTAATATGGGACGTAACCAAGCTAATTTAGATGTCGCTAATGCAGAGCAACAAGTTGCTGTAGCAACGTATCAGCAAAAAATTCAGCAAGCGTTTCGCGAAGTTGCTGACGTGCTTGCTGATAGAGAGGGTTACAATGCCCAATTAAGCGCACTTGAACAGCTACTACAAAGCCGAAAAATAACCTATGACTTGTCACAGGCGCGATACGATAAAGGGGTCGATAGCTTTTTACAAGTGCTCGACGCTCAGCGAACTTGGTATAGCGCAAAGCAACAACTGATCACCGGTCAACAAGCTTTGCTTGCAAGTCAAATTAACTTGTACAAAGCCGTTGGTGGTGGATGGGAAGTAACTACCGATCAAAGTAATTAGTATGCATTAAACCGGTGAGTTATGGCTGGTTTATCTGTAGTAAAGTGATACCGTTTAACGTTTACCTCTCTATTATCAAGGGTAAACGTTAGACGTTTCGAGTCTAGTGACTCGATAATGGAGTTTCGAATGAATTCTAAAAATAAAAAACACCTTGATCCGGTGCAAGCACAAGCGCGTCGTGAACAGGTATTAACAGCGGCTGCGGATTGCTTTCATCGCAAAGGTTATCATGGCGCAGGTATGGCTGAAATAGCAAGAACAGCAGGTATGAGCGCAGGCCATATTTATAACTATTTTGATAGTAAAGAAGCAATAATCGAAAGTATTATTGAAAAAGATATGGAAGAAATGTTCTCCATATTTCAAGAGTTTGAAGATCAACCTGGTGATATTTTAACTGTGTTACTTGATGGTCTACATCATGGCGTACAGCGTCATATGGACACTGGGGCCTGCGTTATTGACCTAGATATGATGGCAGAGGCGAGTAGAAACAAAAAAGTTGCTTTACTACTACGCGAGGCTGACACGCAAGCACGTAACAGAATGCGGGATTTATTAGTCAGTGAAAGCAGTTTAATAAAATCACACTCAGAGCAAGAATTAGAGAGCCGTATTAATGTGATTTTTTCAGTGATGGCAGGATTGTTATTACGAAAAATGCTGTTTCCTGAGTTAACAGAAGAAACCGTGCTTATCGCACTACGTCCAGCAATGAAAACATTACTTATGCCATTTGATAAAAATTAGAATAAGAATGAGCAGAGGAAAATTAGGCTAACCTTTTTGTGGGTTAGCCTAAATGTTATTCATTAATAACGCTCTATTGACCATTGCAGAGCGATTAGAGCAACCAAGATTGAACCTGAAGGCATTAACCACTTTTGATACCAATTATAGTTTCTTAGGTAAATAAGTATTGGTAAACTGAGACACAAAATACTCAGTTGACCCAATTCAACACCGAGGTTAAAAGCAATAATACTTAGCAGCTGGTAGTCTTCTGACAAGCCTAGTTCACCGAGGACACTTGCAAATCCCATCCCATGAAGTAATCCAAAACCAAAAGTAAGCCAGCCTAAACGTATTACGACGGGCCAAACATTATTAAGTGCTGCAAACAATACTGACACTGCAATTCCTAATTCTACCCAGCGACTATTTGGGGAGACAAGGTTCATAGCTGTGGCTGTAAGCGTAATAGAGTGTGCCAGTGTGAACGCGGTGACTATCCATGCAGTGTGTTTTATGATTTTTATTTTAGAGCTACTTCTTTGCCATGTTTTATCTCGTCTTACCAACACGCAAGTAAGTAACAATACAATTAAAAATAAAATATGGTCTATACCAATCCAAATATGTAACACGCCTTGGTAAACATATTGATTGAAGGTTTCTAGGTAGCTTGTTTGTTCAAAATTAAATGCTTGTTTTTGGTTATGATAGTCAAATACACGCGACACACCGTTGATGTTAACGATAGATTTATGGCTAGCATCGCGGTTAAAAAAAGCTGAGTATGTAAGTAAGGTTGTAGTGTTATTATCGCAATAAAAGCGAATAGGAATTTGCAAATAAGGTTGATTAAAGTGAGTATCGAGCTTAAACGGGCCTTCATTATTTAAAAGGCAGGCTTTTAAGTCTTGGGTAAAACTTATGTTTTGTTCAACAAATTGAGTAAGTGAGCTACGTTTTGCTTTTATTTCGGCCCATGTAATTTGCCCATCGTTGTTTAAATCAAGTGCTACTGCATGTTCCAAGTCAGCGATACTGATTTGCCAGTGACCAATATATTGCGTTTTATCTATATTGTTATTTAACACGATATAACTGGTACTTAACTGGTGTGCAAAGCCATTGTTTGTAAAAGCGAACAAACATAAAGCGAAAAAACATAGATAAGTTGATCTCATAGCTTACCTCGTACCATTGCTTGTGCATCTTTAAGTAACTGCTGATCCATACTCATCTTTGCTTGTTGCCAATTAATGTTTGCCCAGTACAATGCTTTGTCGGGGTTTGGCTGAATATTAATGTAATATTTAGCTAGTTCACTGGCGTGGAAAGTATCTTGGCGAATTTCGCGTAAAGAGACTCTTTCAGCCATCATTTTTTGCCATTTTTGCCCGTGTGTTTTTAGATCTTTTTCTGCAATAGCTAGCCTAAGCAACAGCGCATCCTCTAAATTAGTATTATCGTCAACCAATGTGCTTAGGCTGTTAATAATATGCTCAGAGTTATTAAGTCTAAGCTGAATATCAGCCCATAAAACAACAAGGCTCACAGGCATATTCGATAATTTTATATGATTAATATGAGAGAGTGCTTTTTTATAGTGACCCATTCGGTAACTCATTTCACTTAACACATGCTTGGTTGCAAGATTTGTTTCTTTGTTATCAACTATTTTTAATAGCGATTGATAGCTTTGTTGAACATTTTTGTGTTGGCTTTGTATATCAAGCACACAGGTACTTGCAGTGAGGGTACTTACTAAACCAATTAAAGATATACAGTGTTTTGTTGCTGCTTCAAAACGCCCTTGCGTCATAAAAATATTTGCTAGTAGTAAATGGCTATTAACATGGTTAGGATCGTCATCTATTGCCTCTTTTGCAATATTTATGGCTTGCTCGAATAAATGTTCTTTTTGTAATATACGTGCATACAGATAGCTTACTTCTGAAGTGGGGTTTTCCTGATATAGCTTTACCAAATGTGTTTTAAGGGCCCCTTGTAACCGCTCAGATTGGCCTGAGAATTGACTGTTGTCGAGTAAGTTCTTTATCTCTTCAACAGAAAGAGATGCTTTTAATTTAGTGTTACTAGTTGCAATAACTGCATCATCCTTTGGTACAAAAGGTGCGCCTTGTAGAGTGAGCGGCATTAAAAAGACAGCGATAAAAGTGAATGGCAAATATAAAGGTAAGTGCATTATTTTCTCCTAAAAGTTAGCCTTCCTTGGCTAGTCAGTTGATTGATTAATTTCCGTTTGCTGAAATCAGATCACCAACATCAGTATCTGTATTGGTAAATACTCTACCATTCACAGACAATGGCTCAGCCGTAGGCTGTTGATTTAAAGCATCCGTGGCAAACTGTGCAAATTCAACTTGCAACGCTTCAATAGTGATGCTCACAGTGGCGTTTACTTGTGAACTTATGCCATCGCTTACGCCAAACATAAAGCTGTCTGTACCTGTTGTCTCTTTATTAGGGGTGTAAGTAAAACTACCATCGCTATTTACTTCAACAACACCTAACGTAGGCTCACTTGATAGTGAGTAACTTAATGTGTCGCCATCTATATCAGTGGCTCTGAGCATATCAGAGATACTGACCTCTGTTTGAGTGGTGAGTATTACATCACTTGCTGAGGGCGCAGAGTTGGTTATAGTTGGTGATTTATTTTTGTCGTCATCGTTACTGCATGCTGCCATAATCAGGCTTACAGATAGTATACAGACATGACGTAAATTTAGATTATGCATTAGTTCACTCCTTATTTAGAGCCTGCAAGCGGCGTTGCAAGGTAAGGGAATGTGGCATTCATCATTGATGCATTAACAGGTGCGCCATCAGTAAATGGCACAGTGCCTACGTTTGCATCTTCTGGAGTACACAGCCCTAAATCAGTATCTGTACCTGCAACGGGGATAGGGTAGCACAAACGCCCCATTACAACTCGTAGCGCAATATCTACAACATCATCACCAGGGCGTCGTCCATTCGGGAAACCAGCTAAGTCGTCACCTGCAACGCCAAATGCTGATTGGTCGGCCTGCGCAGTCGCTGCAATAGCGGTATTTAGACGCAGCATTTCTGAAGGTGTTACCGTTGCTTGTTGGTTTACCCCTGCAAAGCCTGTCAAAAATGCAGTAATTAAATCTGTGCGTGGAAAATTAGTGGGCGCAAGAGTCTCTAGGCTAGCACCTAGTGTTGTATTAACCGCATCTTTAAATAAGATATTCAGAAGCTCGGGTAAAGAGGGGTGTGATACATAATCTAAAAATTGTCCATCGTCTTTAGGGTGAGATGTTGAGAATGTATCTTTATCTTTAATGCCAATTACAAGCTCATTGACTAGCGGGTTACCTAATCGAGAAACCTGAGTCAATGCCCCTCCATTAACTGCATTATTTGCAAATTTTGCATTAGGGTTAAGCACGCGAGCTTGAGGTAAACTAGCTGTTGTCCACGAACCAATGACTTGATTACCTTCGCCTACAATGCAGGCTTTTGGTACTTCAATAGCTATTGACGTAACATTTTTGTCTGCGAGATCATCATTATCGGCTGATTGGGTTATACCGCCTGGGAAACCTCCACCATCGGCTGCCCCTGGCGAGCTGTCACCTTCAACTGGAACATAATTAACTAAATCAAAAGTTTTACCTAAGTTAACTACAAATGGGTCTTTACGTTGACCGACAAAAACTCTCGCCATGCCTTCACAGTCGGGTATGGCAACTTGATAGACAAACTGATCAGCATAGGCTTGATATTCTGTCATCGATCCAAAGGTTTTATTACCTACATAATCAAGTGGTTTAGAGAACGAGCTAGAGTTTGTAGTGGTATTATTTAGGGTTGCGGTAGCGCCAGTTCGTTGTGGTCCGCTGATCATGGTCATACTGTAGGACTCGCTAAAGTTTACAGCAGCGTCATTACCTGCAGAGATGCCGCCAACATTTTTAAGAGGTACTGAAACGGTCCGCTGATTACCCTCTGGTCCTACAGTCAGTTGTACCCCTTGATTATCATTTGGCAGCATACTTTCAAAGTTAAACGCAAATGTAATATCTTCTATAGCGTCTCCATCATTGTCAATGTGGATGCTATAAGTAGCATCAGGGTCCATTGCAAAGTAATTTGGGCCACCATAAGCATCTTGTAAAGGAATATAGTTTGCGATGAGGGTTACGTAATCGCCTCGGCCTTGCTCATAACTATTAAATAGATAAAAATCGGTAGAGTCTAAAGTTGGGAAGCGGCTAATATTTGGTGCTTCTCTATGGCTAGATGCTTCACTTGGTGCACTTATAAATGTACTGCATACCATTACTGCAAGTATTGATGGAGTAAAAGCTTTCATGACTTTGTCCTTTAGTTTTGTTTGAAGTCATAGCTAATAACGGACAGGATAGTTAAGTGGATGCAAAAAAGTTAAAAGTATTTATTTTTTGTTACTTTTTATGCTGATCGCTTGAAGTAAAGCGACCAGCATCAGTTTATAAAAGTACTAATTCTGTGGTGTATAGTACCTCAGTAGGTAAACCATTCGGTGAACCGCCAACGGGTTCTAAACTAACCGCTAATAATGTTATGTCGGTTGCTTTAAATAGTTTACTTTTGAGAATAGTTTTATCGCCATTTTTGGGTAATAAACCAAGGGAGACAGGGGTATCTTGCCCTTTAAGTATCATCCACAGTTCGTAGTCTCTATCTGTTCGCGCTATTAGTTGGTTACTCGCTTTAATAGAGAGCTCATGGTTACTTACATTTATAAACCACAACGGTTGCTCAGTTTGATTTTTTACTAAAGCTATTTGTTGTGTCTGCTTACTGTTGGTAGTAGCTTGAGTAACTAAAACAGCTAAAATAATACATGCGGCGGTCGCTAAAAATGACCATGCACGCCAAATAGAAGGTTTTATTATTAGCTGTGATTTTTCTAATTGTGGTTTATTTTCGATACGCCGCATTATCTCATGCCATGTGGCATCTGATGGTGTTTGTGGGCTAATAGCACTCGCTAGGTTATTAAGGTTTTGCTCCCATATATTGGTCGCTTCTCTCGCTTTATTTGAAACTAGCATGAGTCGCTGAAAACGTTTACGCGCCAAGCCGGTTAATGTGCCAAGTACATACTCTGCAGCAAGCGAGTTAAGTAATTCTGGTTTGTTATAGTTCATATTGTTAAACACCTTTGTAACTGTACTAAACCTCTGCGAATCCAGCTCTTAACTGTTCCTAATGGTGTGTCAATATGATTCACGAGTTCTCTATGGCTTAACCCTTTGTAGTAGGCAAGGTGGATAGCATGCTTTTGTTGTGGTTCTAGTTGTTCGATACAGTCGACTAATTTAGTGTTTTCATCATAATTGACATCAACGATGTGAGTATCTTGTTGATCCTCAGCTAAGGGTTCTTCCTTACGGACTTTATAATACCTGAGTAGATCAAGGCTTCTGTAGCGAATAATACTAATCATCCAGCTTATTACAGTTCCTTTGGAGGCGTTATACTCAGACGCATTATGCCAAACTTTAATAAAGGCATCTTGTAGTGCTTCTTCAGCATGAGCTCTGTTAGACAACATATTAAAACTAATTGCAAAGAGTTTGCCGCTCGTTTTCTGATATAAACGTGAAAAAGCATGTTTGTCTCCTTGTGCTGTTGCACACAGCAAAGAAAGTAATTCGTTATTTTCCATAATTATCCTATTTTTTATTATTAGTATTAGAACGAGTAAACACGATATTTAGATGCAAAAAGTTGAAAATTAAAATTTATCAATATTTTTTATATAGATAGCAATCTAAGAGCATAGTATGCTTTTATCATACTGTGAATAATTTATTCGATGAGATGTAAAAACTGCATACCATGTTAATCTTTCTTATGTTGATTTAACTTAGAACTACCGATGCAGAGCAGGTAGCTAGCTAAGTTACTACCTAAGTTTACTAATGGCATAATGATTGCTGGATATGATGATCATTTAAAAGTGTACACCAATAAAAAGGAAAAATTATGTGGGCTGCAGTAAGTTATCTTGTAACAGCATTGGTATTTATAGTATTGGGATTAACGGTTAACTCCATTTACTTTGCAGTTGCGTTTTTTTGGACCGCACTTTCGCTACTATTAGTCAGCGGCGCTTATTTTTTCAACGCAGGGAAAGTATTTAGAAAACGCGAAAATGGCGTTATCCCTTTTTACATTCGCTGGGCCTTTGTGCCTTTTTTATTAGGTGCGCAAATTTATAATGCGTGGTCACGTAAGCGTGACAAAGTACCGCCTATTCAGCAAATAAATGATAACCTATTTTTAGCATGTCGTTTATTCCCCTCTGATATAGACACATTGAAAGAAAATGGCATTACCGCTATTTTGGACGTTACCTGTGAATTTGATGGCCTTGAATGGACATCTACCCAAGAAAATATCGATTATTTAAATATTCCTGTTCTTGATCACAGTGTGCCTACACACTCACAGTTAAACCAAGCCATTAACTGGATACATCATCATATTAAAAAAGACCGTCGTGTTGTGGTGCATTGTGCATTAGGGCGTGGACGCTCGGTGTTTGTTATGGCAGCGTATTTATTGAGTCAAAATAAAGACGCGGACGTGCATGATATTCTTGCACAAATAAAAGAAACACGTGAAACTGCGAACCTTAACAAACGCCAATTACGCCATTTAGTTAAGCGCCACCGTAAGGGGGAGCTACTGATAAAAAACAAAGCGTACTTAATTGCTAATCCGGTTTCAGGCACTAAGTTGTGGTCTGAAAAAGAGCATTTAATTGTTGCGCGTTTATCTGCGTATTACGATTTAACCATTTTAAAAACTACGCCAGAACAAAATGGCATTACATTGGCTAAACAGGCTATAGAAAACCACCCCGATATTATTATTGCTTGTGGTGGCGATGGAACTGTAACTGAGGTTGCCAGTGTGTTGGTGGGTACGTCTTGTCGATTAGGAATAATACCACTGGGCACAGCAAATGCGCTCGCTCATGTATTAATGGGGATAAAATCTAAATTTATTCCTGTTGAGCAAGCATGTGATTTAATCATTGATGGTCAAGCTAACCTTATTGATACCGCGTATTGTAATGATGAGCTGATGCTATTATTAATTGGTATTGGCTTTGAGCATGCAATGATTGAAAAAGCGGATCGAGAGTCTAAAAATAAATCAGGTCAACTTGCTTATTTAAATGGTTTTTTACACTCATTTGGCGAAAATAAAGCGCAACAGCTGATAGTTAAATTAGATGATAATGAGCCTGAGACTATTAATACAAATAGTTTTATTGTGGCAAATGCTGCCCCATTCACTACGTTATTAGCACAAGGGGGCGGGCAACCTGATCACCGCGATGGGTTATTGGATGTAAATTGGTTAACGCCAAACAAAGATAATGAAACCACGGTATTAAGTATTGCTGAGCTGATGTTTAGCAGTATTACGCAAACGCATCTTGCTATTAACTCGCATTATACCAATGCAAAACGTGTAGAAATAAGCGCAGATGAAACGCTAAATTACGTGATTGATGGCGAGGTTAAATCTGCAGATAAAGTGGTGGTGAGCATTCACCCTGCGTCGCTAAATGTAATATGCCAAGAGCAAACACCTGATTAGAAAGGCGTATGTATTACGCCATTGCTATTTTTGAGCCTTTTATTTTTTAATAGAAGGCCATACAAAACCTGATGTATCAGGTTGTGAGGATTCTGACTGCTTAGTCGGTTTATTTCTAGGCTTACGTAACGGCTTGTTATTAATGGTATGGATATAAAGCGCTTCTACTTTATCTCTTGCCCAAGGCGTTTTACGTAAAAATTTTAAGCTTGATTTTATACTTGGCGAATCTGTAAAACATTTGATATTTACTTGCTCGCCCATTGCTTTGAAGCCTAAACGTTGTTCTAGTTCAACAAGAATTTGCTCTAAAGTTACCCCATGAAGCGGGTTTTTTGGTTGATTATTCATAGTCACACTGCTTTTTTAAACTGCATGTATTGTAGCGTATCCCACCGCATCTTAATAGTTTAGAGATGGCTGACAAATCCCAGATTGTTAATCTTGATTAATTTACAGTAATAGTAGAGGGCTTCTTGGGATAAATAAGGTTACCTTGTTTATCGAGCTTTAGCCAAATTAACTGACTGTTGTTATGTTGGGGGTATTTAGCAGCACAAATAAGCGTAACAGAATGAACTTGCAGTATGGCACCTTCGCTATAGCGTTTATTATCATACCAGCACTCAGTATTAGTATTTATAAGCTGGGTAGCATCAACAATAGGAAGCGTTTTTGTTGTGTTAGCGTAGCTTAAAGCTGAAAAACACAAGCATAAAACAGCAATCATAAAAGTAAAATAATAACGCATGAATAACCTCAAGGTGTTTAAAATAACTACACTTAGCAAAAAAACATGCTAGGGTAAGTAAGACAACTTCAGTAAAACACAGAACAATAAAAAGGTGAACATATATGCTATTTAATCAAACGATGATTGACGAATTTACACTACTTGCCAAATTCCCACGCGAAAGCAAAATGCAGGGGATTAAACTCCATTCAGATGCTGAACCCGCTTTACTGAGCGCAGCACAACGTTTGTTTGATAAAGGCGTTATTGATAGCCCAGATGGCGGTTATTTAACTGATCTGGGCTTAGACTTAATTGAGCACGTCACTGTAATACACAGTGCGTTAAAAAGTTAGTTTGCGTCGGGTTGATTTTCTGGGGCTGCATCAATAAAGGCGTCCAACTCATTACAACGCTGATAAACGGCTGCTATTTTAGGGTAGGCAGCCATATCTACTTTAAAGCGAATGGCATTAAATACCTGTGGCACTAAACATACATCAGCTAAGCTTGGCGAGTCGCCTGCGCAAAATGTATTTTTGCTATCGAGCATTTGTTCTATTTTTTCAAAACCAACTTCAACCCAGTGTCGGTACCACTTATTTTTTGCTTCATCATCAACATTAAGTTCACTACTTAAATATTTAAGCACTCGCAAATTATCAATAGGATGGATATCACAGGCAATTGCATAACTTAAATTGCGAATGTGTGCTTTTTGCCAAGCATTACCTTGCAGTAATGGTGTTTCAGGGTATTGCTCTTCAAGGTACTCTAAAATTGCTAGAGATTGACCTAATACGCCGTCTTCTGTTTCTAAAGCCGGTAACAGTCCTTGTAGGTTTTTTTGTAAGTAATCTGTGCTTTGCTGTTCTGATTTTAATAAGTTAACAGGTACCAATTGATGATCAATATTTTTTAGATTTAATGCGATTCGCACACGATACGCTGCAGATGAGCGAAAATAAGTATAAAGCTTCATAATCTGATTATCCTTGATTGCCATTAAAGTGTTTTTTGATTGTACGCCAGCAATCAGTGTAATTAGCTTGGCGCTCTTTACCTTCTAATGCGTATTTAGTCGGCGATATTACATAACGTGACTCAAACATAAACGCCAACGTATTATCGTAGCGTTGTGGCTCTAAATCGGCGTTTGATGCTTTTTCAAATACGTCTGCTTCAGGACCATGCGGCGACATACAGTTGTGTAAGCTCATGCCACCTGGCACAAAGCCATGCTCTTTTGCATCATATACCCCTTCTATTAAGCCCATAAACTCACTCATAATATTACGGTGATAGTAAGGCGGGCGGAAAGTGTTTTCAGCCACCATCCAACGCGGTGGGAAAATAGCAAAATCGATATTTGCAACGCCCTCAGTACCCGATGGTGAAGTGAGTA
The DNA here is from genome assembly GCF_003173795.1 of Pseudoalteromonas sp. meg-B1. Classification (GTDB taxonomy): domain Bacteria; phylum Pseudomonadota; class Gammaproteobacteria; order Enterobacterales; family Alteromonadaceae; genus Pseudoalteromonas; species Pseudoalteromonas undina. The sequence continues at coordinate 702,351 of NZ_QGQU01000002.1, forward strand.
CGGTAAAGATTGAAGGGTCGGGGTGATCAAAGCTAACGGTATTCATGACATTAAAGCGAGCTAAGTCGTATTTATAAGGCGCACTATTGCCTGTCCAAGCAACAACATCCAGAGCAGAATGACCAATATCACAACGAAACATATTGCCATTAAATTTAGCAATCAGTTCAAAATCACCCTCAATATCTTCAAAAGCCGCTACTGGATAGTGAAAGTCACGATCATTCGCATAACCGTTGGCACCCACAGGGCCGCGCTCAGCAAGGACATAGGCATGGCCGTAGTTTTCACAAATATAGCCACGGGCAGTGTCGGTTAGTAACATTACTTGAAATTTAATACCACGCGGAATAACGGCAATTTCGCCGGCTTTAATAGTTAAATGCCCAAGTTCTGTTTTAAGTAGTAGTTCACCTTGTTGCGGTACAAATAACATTTCGCCATCGGCATTATAAAAAAAGCGCTTGTCCATGGATTTATTGGCGACATACACATGAATACCAATACCGGCTTGCCCATTCGCGCTGCCATTGGCAGCCATAGTGATTAAGCCATCGATAAAGTCAGTGGGTTCTGCTGGTATATCAATGGGATCCCAACGCAGCATAGTTGGTGGAGTCGGTACTTCGGTAATGGGAGCGGTTCTAATTAAGCCATTGTCTATGGCTGTATAATCGCCTTGCACAACCGATGGGCGAATACGATACATCCAAGTGCGGCGGTTATCAGAGCGCGGAGCGGTAAATGCAGTGGTACTGAATTGCTCTGCGTATAAATCATATTTTACTTTTTGCGGACTAAATTGACCAATCGGTAATGCACCAGGCAGCGCTTCGGTTTCAAATTCATTGCCAAAGCCGGTCATGTAGTTTAATTGTGTCGCCATTACTGACTCCTGTAAAAATGGGGGAGTGTTATATTTTTGTTATTTACGCTAAGATACTCTCAAGTGAGACTAATATCAAATGCACTGATTACGACCGTTGTAAATAAAAGTGAACAGATAAAAGTCGTGTGTAAATAAATAAGTGATTCAACATGAAAATAGATTTAACGACATTTTTGCCCTATCAATTAACGCACTTAGCAACACAGGTAAGTAACGATTTTTCGAGCATTTATAAAAAAGAGTTTGATTTAACAATTCCGCAGTGGCGAATAATGGCTAATTTAGCGCAATTAGGTCAAAGCACAGCAAAGCAGTTATGTACTCAAGCAGATATGGATAAATCAACGGTATCAAGAGCGGTAAAAGCGCTGATAGATGAAGGGCTTATTTATAGCGAGTTAAATAAGCATGATAAGCGTGCTGCATTTTTGATGTTAAGTGATAAGGGCATGGCTTTATATAAAAAAATAACACCACAAGCATTGCAATGGGAGCAAGCATTATTAAGCTGCCTGTCAGATGATGAACAACGCCAGTTAATCGCTATTTTTGATAAATTAAAAAATAAATTACAGGTATAAAAAAGCCCACAAAGTGGGCTTTTAAATAGACTAATTTAATTAATCAAATTAGAACGTGTAACGAACACCTACACGCATTTCCCATAAAGAGGCATCGCGTTGTACAGATTGTTCAGCACTACGAGCACTGAAGTTTGAGTAAACGTATTGACCTTGGTCATTAATATTTACTTCAACCATCTTATTACCCACGAAAGAACCTTTTCTTAATACACCCCAGTCATCGTTTAACATATTCGTTAAGTTATCGATTACGAAGAATGCTTCACCTTTATGGCCATCCATAAAGCCAGGTACTTCTTGAGTGATTTTAAAGTTAAATTTAACGAACCAATCAGAGTTCTGTTGGTTACGACCAGTGATTTCACCACGTTTAAGACCTTCAGATGCGATAAAGTCGTTAAACTCATTGATTTCATCAGCACTCATGTTGTAAACAACATTAGGATCGTTTTCAAGCGGTACATACAATAATTGACGTGCGCCATTTGAATTGTCGTCACCAAATTGAATATCACCCGCACCCGTGTCGCGATTACTCTTGTAGGTAAAGCTATATGGTAAACCTTTGTATGCTTCACCAAATAGGTTGAAGCGAGTGTTATAACCATCAAAGAACTCGTGCTTGTAACCTAGGTTTAGTGTAAAGCGATGTGGGATTTCGTAATCAGATGATGCTACGCCAGGGTTACCTGGGTTTGATGTTGCCAAGTTACCGTAGTTTGAGCTGGCCACAGAACTAGTCATTGGGTTTACATCATCAGCATCAGTGTAAGCATACGAGAATTGCATACTTACGCCATTATCAAACGCTTTACTTACTGCAGCTGAAATAATTGATGATGAACCGCTATCACCGTTAACATTTGTCAATAATAGTTCGCCATCACGACCTTCAATTGATTCATATAGAGGACGGCCATCAAAGCTTACTTCACCAGTAGGGCGAAGTGCGATATCTTGCAATGTTGCAGCGTCGCGCTTATCAGTGTAAAGGTAATCTAAAGCAATTACATAATCGTTTTCAGTAGTGTAGGTTGCACCTAATGAATATTTCCATTCTGATGGAATTTCAAAGTTAGGATCAACAGCATTCACTGTACCGTCACCTGAACCGATAGGCGTGTTAGCGACTTTGTCAAACTGAGATTTTGGAATATCAAAACCTGGGCCTGCACCCGTAACTGTAACATTTTCAGGAGCGAATAAATCCACACTACCAAATTGATGAGCACTGATATTAGTAATACCATCATTTGAGTAAGAATTAGATAGCCATACATTTGGGTTACCGCCTGAGAACAAGCCAACCCCTGCACGTACTTCTAGTGCATCTGTTGCATACCACTCAAAACCTACACGAGGTTGAATTAAGTCTATTCCATCAAAGGTAGATTGATTATTAAAGTTAGTTCCATACTCAGATACTAATTCTGGATAAAGTTTTTCATTAGTATAGCGATCAGTAAAGTTTTGGTTGAAAGTAGGCTTATCATCGCTTGAATAACTATCGTAACGCAGACCAAATGTTAATGATGCATCGATATCTGAAAAGCTGTATTCATCTTGTACATAGAATGTATTTTGTGAATAAGCGAAGTTAGCAGCTGCATCTGTTGGATCGTTTGTGCCTGCGGCATTATTGTAAAATACTGCGCTGGCTATACCTTGCTCATATGCATCGATTGATGCAAAGCGCCATTCACCTTCTGTGTGTTGTACGAATTGGTTAAATACTTCTAACTTTTCGTACTCAAAACCAGCGGTAATAGTGTGCTGATCAAGGTAGTAAGTACCCGAGAATTTAGCTGTTGTGGTATCGTAGTTTAAATCATTTGATTGACGAGAATCATCAGGACCTACATATACTGTAGCGTCATCAGTGCTGATTTGGAATTCACCAAAACCACTTGCTGCATCTAAAGATTGTACACGTGCGTCAAGCTCTGATTTACCTAAACGAACTTCAGTTGAGAAATCGTCATTCCAATCAGAGTATAGTGATGCAACGATTGAAGTAAATTCAGCACCTTGCTCATAAAAGTGGCTGTCAAATGCTAGCTCATCACCATCTGCATCTGATTGCGATAAAGTAAAGCCATCATTGTAGTTATAGATCAGGTTAGCGCGGTGATCATCATTGATGTTCCAGTCTAATTTTACTAAGATTTTTTCATCTTCTACTGGTGAGCTTGCTGGTGTTGCACCGGCTTCGTAACCATAAACATCACGTGTAATTTGTTTAATACGCTCGATGTCAGCTGACGATACTAAAGATGAATAGTTAAACTGTTTAACACCCTCAAGTTTTTCGTAAGAGGTGAACAAGAAAAGCGTATCATTGATTAGCGGTAAACCAACGTTAAAGCCATAACGTTTTTCACTGTAATCACCGTTATCAACGTCATTACCTTCAATCTTGTCGCCTTTCATTGAATCGTTAGTGTAATCGTAGAATACACCACCGTGAATGTCGTTGCCGCCAGATTTGGTAACCGCATTGATGTTACATGATGTGAAACCACCATATTGAACATCAAATGGTGCTAATTCTACTGCTACTTGCTCGATTGAATCAAAAGAGAATGGAGCGCGAATTGTAGGGTAACCGTTTGAGCTTAAACCAAAGTTATCGTTCATGCGAACGCCATCAAGGGTTAAACTGTTAAAACGTGGGTTACCACCGCCACAGTTGATTGAACCACGGCTATCATCGATAGCAACGCGAGGGTCAATACGAATAATATCTTTTAAATCACGGTTAATAGCTGGTTGATTTTCAAGATCGCTTAACGTGAATGTTGAAGCAGGACCCGTACCACCAGACATAGTGCTGATAGGGCGACCAGTTACTACAATTTGTTCAATATCTGAGATATTTTCAAGTGAAGTATTAACAGGGTAGTCGCTACCAATGTTCAAAATAATATTATTGAACTCTTGGTCAGCGTAGATGTCTGAATCTACGATTACTTTGTAAGGACCGCCAACACGAAGGCCTTTAGCAGTAAAGTAGCCAGCGTCATTTACTTCAGTTGTTTTAACTGAGCCTGAAGGAACGTGTAGGATAGTAATTTTAGTTCCTGCAGCAGGGTTACCATTTGGCCCTTTTATTTGACCTTTAATTGCAGAAGTTGTTTCGTTTGCAATTGCAGCACCACTCACACCAACACATGCTGCTATAGCAAGTGACAGAGCTGTTTTGCGAAGTTGAATTTTCATTTTATTTTCCCGTGTAGTTAAATAAACTTTTAATAGCTTTTTTATTTTAATTTTGGATTAAGCGACCACAAAATACACTTAACCCAAAACACTTACATAGTGTACCCCATTTGTTTGTTACAAATAAAATACAACTGTAATATTTTTATTATAAAACACTTTATTTTTGAAATTTAGCATTTTATCTATGCTTCAATATTTTACCGAGCAGATAGTAAGTAGTTTTTATGACAAACAGATGAAAAGTTATTTTTTCCATAAAAAAAGCCATTACATGCATGTAATGGCTTTTTTAATTTTATGAGCTTTTGATGTGCAAGTTATAGGTTAAAACTTATAGCTAACACCGATTTTAGCTTGCCAAGCAGATGAGCTAGTTTGATATTGGCTATAGTTACGAACATCAGCGCCATTAAATCTGCTATCAATTATATAACGACCTTGATCGTCTAAGCCGCCAAAGTCGTATACTGCTTGGTCAGAGAAACCTAAGCGCTTTTCTACGCCCCAGTCACTGTTTAATAAGTTGGCAAAGTTATCAATCATAAAGTAAACCTCACCGCTATGACCTTTTGCAAAACCTGGGATCTCTTGTTTAACGCTAATATCCATAGTGGTAACCCATGGTTGCGTGCCTGAGTTACGGTCTAAGATTTGACCTCGCTCAGAAATACCCGCTCTATTAAGTAGTGTCTCAAGTTCACTCCATGATAGCCCTGATTCATCCCAGTTTACGTTTGCATCATCTGCACCAGTTGGAATATACGCTAAATAAGCTGAGCTTGAATAAAAGTCACGCGTATCACCTAAGTCACTATCTTGATACATACCCATAGTATAGCTAAATGGACGACCAGAGCGACGTTCAAAATACACATTAAATCTTGTGGCATAGCCACTGAAGAACTCAGTGTTATACGCTAAATTAACTTTAAAGCTATGTTCAACCTCATATGCACCACGGGCAGCAAAGTCTTCATTTCGGCTCTTAGTGATATTGTACTGATAGTTGCTTTGTGCACGTGACGAAGAACCTGAAGACGCTTCTGTTACATCTTGATGTGCATAGCTTGCTGAAATATAAAGGCCATTTTCCCACTCTTTAGCAAGTGCTGTTGAAATAATAACAGAACGACCATCATCAGTTGAGTTAGTCATTGCGATATCAAAGTTATCAGCTAAGTCACCGCTGTAAATACTTTCATAGATAATACGTTCGCCGTCTGCCGCTACACCTACAGGTTTAATGGCGGTGTTATGCCACACAGCTTCGTTTTCTTTTTTGTGATAAGCAATTTCTGCTTGCCATTTAAAGCCTTCACCTAATAACTCAGAATCAAAGTCGTACTCAAAACCAAGTTGTGCACGGATGCTTGACGGTAGTTCAAAATTTGGGTCAACATAGTTTGTGCTACCTGCACCTTGAACTAAAGAGCCTTTTATGGCATCTGGTACTTGAGTGATATCAGCTTGATTATTAGCATAATAATCGTTAATAGCACTTTGAGGTGCATCTACAAAAGTAATGCCATCGTTTTGGAATGAGTTATTGTACCAAACGTTAGGGATACCACCTTGGAAACGACCTACACCACCGTTAACTGTTAATGCTTCTGTAGCGTAATACTTAAAGCCAATACGCGGTAGAATAATATCTAACCCATCGAGGTTTTCTTGATTGCTAAAGCCATAGGTGTTTAAAAAGTTTTCGTTGAGTGTTGGTTTATCATCAGAAGATAAACGCTCATAACGAACACCTGCTGTTACTTCTAAATCATCACCAACATAAAAAGTATCTTCAATGTAAAGTGCTAATTGATTACGGGTTGCGTCGTAAGCGGTGTCATTAGGGTTATTTGTAAAGGCATTGCTGTAGCTAAAATCGTACTTTCCTTTGTAGTTACCTACTTCACGATTTTCGAAACCATTAAAGTTATCAAATTCCCATGAACCGAGTGAGTTAGCTGCAAAAAGGTTGTATAAGTTTAACGACTCATATTGCATACCAAAGTTAATTTCATGCTCGTCCATTAAATAAGTGGCATCAAGAGAAAGTGTTAAATTTTCTGTTGCTGAGCTATTTGCATGGCGAAACTCATCGGTACCAAAGTTATAAGAAGGTCCGCGGAAGTATTCTTCAACTTTAACGCTACCAATATCAGAATTTGTTAAACTTCTCGATGATACATCTTTGTATGCAATACCGATTTCAGTTGAAAAGTCTTCGTTCCAATCTGAATATAGCTTGGTAGCAAAGTTATTAAACTTGGTTGCGTAGGTATAACGACTTGATGCAAACTGAACTGATGTGCCACCAGTACCAAAGTTTGTTTCATCTTTGTCATCTTGCCACTGATAGGTAAAATCTAAGCGATGATCATCAGCAATGTTCCAGCTTAATTTTACAAGTAATGTTTCGTTGGTGTCTTTAGGGTCGCCTCCAAGAGAGTCTGTTAAGCCGTATTCGTTATTTAGAATATTAAGGAAACGGTTATAGCTTTCTTCACTCACATCGTATTCGTTGGTTGCGCCAGAACCTTCAAAACCATAATCTAAATCTAGTTCGCTTGACCATTTATTGTAGTTAACAAAGTAAAATAAGGTATCGTCTATAAGTGGGCCGCCAACATTAAAACCGTAGCGTTTTTCAGTTTGGTTAGGTTCTACTTGTTCAACAATGTATGTGCGGTGACCATCGTCATCTAAAACAGGGCGGTTATCAGCAAACACTTGAGATATGCTGTCTACATCGCCAGCAATATCTGGTGTTGATGTTTCGTAAAAACCAGAAAACTTAAGTTCGTTAGTACCTGACTTAGTTACCGCGTTAATAGTACCACCACCAAAGTTGCCTTTAGAGGCTGAAAATGGAGAAACATCAACAGAGATCTGCTCAATCGCATCAAGGGCTACAGGGGGCTGCGAAGTAGGGTAGCCGCCGTAACTTAAACCAAAGTCGTCATTTTGGCCAATACCATCTACAGTTAAACCATTTGTACGTGGGTTGCTACCGGCAAAGGTTAGCTCGCCGCTACCATTAATACTAGCAAGTGGGTTTAAACGTGCGATGTCTTTAATGTCACGATTAAAGCTAGGCATGTTGTTGATGGTATCTTCACCAAACGTGCTGCTAGAACCACCCGATTGTTGGACAATTTTATAACCAGACACTTCAATTTTTTCAATATTGAGTGGTGCTAATTGCGACGTTAATCGGTAAGTTTCGCCAAGGTTTAAAAAGATGTTTTCAACGGTGGTATCGTTAAACGTATCAGAGTCGATGATCACTGTATATGGTCCACCAACACGTAAACCATTGGCTATAAAAGTACCACTTTCATTGGTGGTTAGCTCACTGATTGTGCCGGTAGGCTGATGAACGACCTTAATTTTAACGTTTGCAGCGCTCGCACCTGAAGGTGTGGTTATTTTACCACGCATTGCAGACGAGGTGTCAGCAGCCATAGCGCTTGTTGAAACTCCTAGAGCAAGAATTACTGCTCCAGTCAATTTCGAAAGGCGAAGCTTAGTCATAATGTTGATTTCCCATTTAGATGATTTAAGTTAGAAACTGAATTTATTTTTTGATTTGCTGTGTTAAAGCCATTTTTGATTTCTTGTTAGTAGGATCAAATAATGTATTTAACAATCCAGCTAAGCGAATACCAGCTTGTTGCAAGCGGGTTTTCACAATAGGGGTGTTAGTGAAAATATAGTCGTAGCTAATATTCTCATCTGTTGATATGTATATTTGTAAAGCAAGGTTATGTGACTCTTCAAGCCAACTTGTTGGCGTACTGTGTAAATACTCGCTAATTAGTTCGCTGTTGTTGGTATTTATAAATTGAGCATATTCAGTAAAAGATAAATTTTCATTTTCTACTAGCTTAGTATCCCACAAGCTATGAAGATTGGTTTGTTGGTTGAAGAAAGAAACCTTAATGCGATTACCGCCTCTATCTTCAGCCCTACCTGCATGAAATGGTTGATGGCTGTCGCCGACTAAGTGCACTAAAAAACGTAAACTAAACTGCTTGGCTGCAAGGCTTGCTTTGTCATCCTTCAATACTTTAATTGAATAGTGAATGCCTTCTAATATGTTTGTTACTGATTCTTTATGTTCAGTGTGTTCGTTGTTAAAGCTGAATTTTGCATCGTCATCTGCGTTAATATAGTGCCAGCGTGATGATTTTTTTTGCCAAAAATCACCTGGTGCAGAGCGCATTTCATCTGGCCATGTTGAAACCTGTGCTAAAGATTCACCATTAAGATAAGGAATAAGTGCAGCTTTAGTGTTTTCGCTTATGTGCGACTCTGCAATTTTCCCAACGACGCGGTGGCCATTTTGCCCCCAAGCATTACAGTCTGTGCTTGCAAATATTGCACTAATTAATAGTGTTAATGAAAGCGAATATTTTACATTTATCTGCATCGAGGCATCCTAGTAAGTGTGATATCTAATTTGTAAAAGCTTATAAGGTCAATTGTCCTCATTTTTCATCATGATAGAAAGGACTCAATAAAATTCATACTTTCCTATTTAATGCTCTTTAAAATCAATATCTTGAGTTTGATGGGTAAAATTACCTATTGTAATAAGTAAATAAAATTGTTCAAATGAGTTATTACTCTATTTTAAATCGGTGTTTTTTGAATATTAAAAAGTTAATGTTGCATAAAACGGCAATTGTTACATTTATGTTTATAGCACTGTTGTTTAGTTGGTTTGCAGGTCACATAGTTGTGGGTGAAAAAGAAATAGTCTTTCCTGTGATGATAAAAACATCAACGACATGTCAAACAACGACAACAGCTAATCAAAATCAGCTTATAGTATTTACCCCCTCAAAGTATGTTGCTCAATTGCTCACTCAAAACCTGTGTGACGATAAAGTCGTGGCAAAGCAATATGGGTCTGTGATTGGTTATTGGGGCTACAGAACAGTGGATAGCTTAGAGTTTGTAGGAAAAGGTATTGCGGATTTAATTTTAGCTAAAAATAATATTATGGAAGCGTTTAGAGCTGAGACTACTTACAATTATCAACCCGTGGTGGGCTTTTCAGATTACACCGCGTTCTTTATATCTTCAAAAGAAAAGCCACTGATCACTAAACAGTATTTTTTAGACAAAAGAATAGGCCTGCTAGATTATCCAACTAGCCGCTCTGGGCATATTTTACCAAAACAAACGTTTAAGCAATTAGGGCTTAATATTGCTCAGCTAAAAATAACCTATGCCAGCTCACATAATGAATTGAGGGAATTATTGGCGAACGGGCAAGTTGATCTTATTGCCTCCTTTTGGAGAGAAAATGATAGTAAGCGCTTCTCAAAAAATTATATTACCCCTATAAGCAGTAATGTTGCAGGTACCCGTTGGTACTTAAAAATGCAGCATAACAATACCGATTTACTATGTGCTGTGCAGTCTCACTTACTAAGTATGTCTAAAGAACAATCGTTTCGATACTATCAAGATGTTGAGCCATATTGGCAATGTAATAATTACCCCGTTACCTTTATAGGGGAGTCGTAATGAGAAAGCTTGTATCGTCATTAGGTGTTTTTATATTATTCATCGTTTTTTCTGTCGTGTTTTATATTTCAACAACACATAAACAGCAACAGGTAAACAAGTTACAAATAACCCAAATAGAAAAACAAATCGCTTTAGACTTACCTTTGCTCGATTTATCAAATGAGCTGCTTAAGCACTCGGGTAATAAAGCGGCTTTACAGCATTATATTCAAACAGTAAATGCTCAGATTCAAGGTACGGGTATACAGGTGATTTCGATAGTGCCAAAGCACGAGTTTAACTTATCCTTGAAAGCCAATGAGTTTATTCGAAAACTAAATAGTAATAATAGCGTGGTGTTTATTGTTTTATCTTTAAAGCAAGCATATTTTTCGGCTGATGTAGTGACTATTTATATACTACTTTTTGGTGTTAGTGTATTACTTATGTTCATGATGAAGCAGAGTATTACTTATCAAAAAAATAAAAAACTAGGTACTGAGCAAGACTCAATTGCACCAGAAGAAAAATCATTAACACTCGTGATTGATTTAAAAAGTAAAACATTATCGAATAGTTATTATCCTGAGCAACAAGTAGCCTTAGCAAATAAGCCACTATGTTTTTATTTAGCACTTGTTGAATTTTGTACTAATAATCCAGAGGTTAAACTTAACCATAATAAAAATGTGCCCGAGGAGTTGCTAGAACTTGCAAATAAGTATTTTTATCGGTTAGTTGAACTCGGGCATACTATTAGAAAACGGCCAAACTTTAATAACAGTTTAGAAAAAACCTTAAGCGAAATACGTGCGGCGCTAGATGATGTATTAAATGATTGCCCAGAGCAAAAGGAGTTGTATTATCCGCCAAAGGCATTTGGAGAGGGCTCTCGTTCACGGATGCACAGCTATGGCTTAGTAAATGTTAGCCAAGGCAATATAGAAATAATAGGAAAGTAATTTAGTTTTATCGTTTAGGGTGAGTGATTTGTGGGCTGAAATGTTTGATTAACTAGCTTTGCTCTCACATAAAGTTTAATGAAGAGTGTCATTAGCATTTTAATGACACTCTTCGCTGTTCACATTAGATTATTTAGGTGCAAATTCACGAGCATCAACGGGGCTATGTTCAGCAAAAAATCGCTTTAAAGCTTGCGAGTCAGTTTCATCAGTGCTTACAAAACCTGCCATTTGTGTAATTTTTGGATAACTATCGCCACCTGAAGCGTTATATTCATTAATACTCATGCGGTATGTTTTGCTTATATCAAGCGGTTTTCCAGCAATGAACACGTTAGTTACCTGCTCACCTTTCAATTCAAATGCTAAGTTATGATATTGCATGTAAGCCCCAGAGTCGGGTGGAAAACGTGTCACAACGTTTAAATAGGTTAAAATATCACTGCCTTTGAAGTCGATATAGGCGACACGATTTTTGAAAGGTTGTACTTTAAGTATATCTTTATAGCTCACGTCACCTGCATTAATGCTATCGCGAACACCGCCACCACTAATAATACCAAAATCCGCACCCACGGTGTTCATTTGTGCTTGGATGATGACGCGCGCAAGGTTTGTTTGTTCAAAGCGTACTTTGTTGCGATCTCCCTCAAGTCTGTCATTGACGAAGCCAATTTTACCCTCAATTTGCTTTGCTCCTTTTTGTTGGTACGCCGCTAAAAAGGTTTGCAGTTCTGGATCTGGTTTAATGTAATTTGCTGAAAGTACGGATTTTACGCTCCCGTCTTTTTGCTTTTTATCTACGTATAAATTAACGGGTAATAATTGATAACTGAGCAGTGATAATTGGCCACTTTCCAATTTAAACTCCGCTTTTCCCACATACTTGCCCCATTCATGGGCTTGCATTATCCATGTTCCATTTTGCTGATCTGGTTTACAGGCTAAACCCGGTTTAAAGTGCTCATCAGTAACATTTTCAGCAGCCATACACACTGGCTCTTGGGAATGGCCACCAATAATCATATCAAGGGCGTTTTTATCTAAAGAACGAGCAAGTGTGACATCACCAGGCGCATTGATCCCATAATTAGCATCTACATAATGGCCCATATGCGTTACCGCAATGGTAATGTCGGGGTTATATTTTGCTTTTAATGTTTGTGTAAGTGAGGCGGTTATTTCAACCGGATCTTTAAAATTTAAGTGACCAATGTATTGCGGGTTACCAATTTTAGCAGTGTCTGTGGTTGTTAAACCAATAACGGCAATGGTTAAGCCGCCTTTGTTAAATATTTTATAGCGCTCAAAAATAGTTTCGTTAGTTTGTTTATCGAAAATATTGGCAGATAAAAGAGGGAAGTTAGCCCATTGCTGTTGTTGTTTTAATACACTTAATGGATTATCAAACTCGTGGTTACCTAATGCCATTGCGTCATAGCCAATTTTCGACATGCCTTTAAAATCGGGCTCAGCAAATTGCAGGTCTGATTCAGGGATACCGGTATTAATATCGCCACCTGATAATAATAACACCTGATGTCCTTGTGCCTTTGCATCTGCTCTTAGCTGGTCAATTAAGGTTTTACGCGCAGCCATACCATATTCGCCTTTTTCGTTATGCCAAAATCGACCATGGTTATCATTAGTATGAAGAACTGTTAAATATTGTGCTGCTGGTTTATTGACAGAGTCGCTGGCACAGCCAGATAAACCAAGGAAAAAAACAAGAAAAATAAGTGTACGCATAAAATACCTATCGATGAATAAAAGCTCAATCTAGTAGGTGGCTAGTTTAAACTAGTTCGAGGTTAAAAAAACGCACTTCTTTATGTTTTTTCAGCCAGTGAGGCTTCACGCTGTTGTTCTACAACTCTGTTTCTTCGTGCTAGTTCATCTCGTGCATATTGAGATTTTTGATGATTAACATCAATCATCCACTTTAAAAAGCTAATGGGCAATTGGGTGTAAGGTTCACCTTGGTGTAGTCCAAAGTCACAAATAGTCGTTTTGTTAGTCATTATATTTACTCCTATCACTTTGTGAGTTGATAATAACAAAAAAAAAGTGATTGATAAGGGGCTTTTTAAGTACCTTGCTAGGTTTAAAATTCATTAGAAAGAGTAACCGTGATGCACACTAGGGCACTCAGGCAATTAACTACCCATAACATGTTTAAAATTAAAATGTAAACAGTTGTAACTATGGTGTAATCGATTTGCTATGAATTGTAGCGTTAAGTACTTATGTATCGATTTATAAAATGAATAACACTACTCTATGACGCCTAATGACAATAAAAATAGGAAAAATAATGAAGAAGCTTATCTTAGCGTCAATTTTAACTGCAGCAAGTTTTTCAAGCGTAGCAACCATAGTCGAAATGCAGACGAGCCAAGGAACGATAGAAATTAACTTGTTTGATCAACAAACACCTAAAACAGTAGAAAACTTCCTAAGTTATGTTGATGATGCCGCCTACAATCAAACGGTTATACATCGCTCTGTTGATAAGTTTGTTATTCAAGGAGGGGGTTTTACTTTTTCTGATGAAATGGATCCAATTACAACCAAGCCTGCGGTAATAAACGAACCTGTTTATTCAAACGTTAAAGGGACAATTGCTATGGCAAAGCAGGGCGGTAATGAAAACAGCGCTACTAGCCAATGGTTTTTTAACATGAGTGATAATAGCCAAAACTTAGATTTGCAAAATGGTGGATTTACAGTATTCGGACAAGTCACTGCGCAAAGCCAAGAAACCTTAGATAAAATTGCTGCCTTAGTTCATTGTTCTCAGGTGCCATTAGTTGGTATTACTAAAGAGCAATGTTCAGATGAAAACTTAATCATTAGTAATGAAAACTTGGTATCAATTCAAAGTGTGGTTGTGCTTGATGATGATCCTAATTCAGCACAAAACTTAACACCAAAAGAGAATACATTAATTGACAACGTTAAAGTTACACCACCAAAAACGTCAGACTCTAGTGGCAGTATGGCATGGTTATTAGGTGCACTATTGCTAGTAGCACCTCGCTTAAAACGTGCTAAGTAAACTTTAATAAATAACGGCGAATGACTAAATTCGCTGTTATTTTTTAGTTTAAAAGTACACCCAGCAATAGCAAAAACCACATTACAAATACAGATAAGCAGCCTAGTAAAAACACTCTAAAACGGGCTCTTAAATGATTACTACCAAGGTGAATGATGCTATGAATAATGCGTGTCGCTACAAATATACACGCCAATATTGCGATAGGGACACTTGCCATATTAAGCTGTAAAGCAAGTAAACATCCCGCATAAAAAAGCACAGGTATTTCAAATTGATTACTAAAATTACGATCCGCTACTCTCACATGATCGCCTGCATTATCGAGGCGCATAGCAGCAAAGTCGCTTAACTGTATTTGTTTATTTTTAGCCGCTGCAAAACGACGTTTTCCCATAACCACCATAACAACTAATGAAAGTGTTACCTGCACAAACATGGCCATTATTATTATCTTTTCCATAACTTACCTTATTATTTTCTTTGAGTATTCGATTGTTATTCACAATGTGTTACATAATTAAGTGCTAATTAGTAGCATAGTATTAATTGATAGTGGTAGTTTATAGCTGATTTAGTCTTTTTAAAACGCTAATAGCTTATTCTACGATAACGGATAAAACTAAAATGAAACATATCATCGGCTTAAGTGCAATTGCACTAGCAATATTAAGCGGTTGTTCAAATACCGCCACTCTTTCTCAATCACCACAAACCTCACTTTTATCACCAACGCTCGTTGTAAGCCCTAACGATAATCGTGAATATAAAACCTTGAAACTTGCTAACGATATTGAAGTGATTTTAGTCTCTGATCCAAGCGCAGAAAAATCAGCGGCTTCACTTAGTGTAGGTGTAGGTCTGTTACACGACCCAATGAGCCAACAAGGCATGGCTCATTACCTAGAACATATGTTGTTTTTAGGTACTGAGCGATACCCAGACACTAAAGGGTACTCCGATTTTATGACTAAAAACGGCGGCGCGCATAATGCTTACACTTGGCTCGATATTACTAACTACATGTTTAAAATTAATAACGATGCGTTTGATGAAGGCTTAGACCGCTTTTCAGACTTTTTTAAAGCCCCTAAGCTTTACCCAGAATACACAGAAAAAGAAAAAAATGCAGTAAATGCTGAATGGTCAATGCGTCGTGAAATGGACTTTTTCGGCCAATTTAAACTTGCACGTAAAATGATGGGTGAACATCCGGCTAACCGATTCTTAATTGGTAACCTTGAAACCCTAGGCGATAAAGCTGATAGTTCATTACACAAAGAAACGGTTGATTTTTATAATAAATATTACTCATCAAATATTATGAAAGTGGCGCTGATTTCGAACTTACCAATTTCAGAAATGCAGAAAAAAGCACAAAAATACTTTGCTGACATTGAAAATAAAAATATTGAAAAGCCAAGTGTTACTGCTAGCTTAGATTTTGATAATGCTGGTGGTAAACGTGTTTTTTACTCACCAAATGAAGACGTAAAACAATTACAACTCGATTTCACAATTACTAATAACCAAAATGAATTTGCAGTAAAACCTAATCGCTTTGTTGCCTATTTACTTAGTAATGAAATGCCAGGTAGTCCAGCGCAAATATTACGTGATAAAGGGTGGGTATCTCAATTATCAGCCTCTGCCTCTCCAAATCAATATGGCAACTACGGTTCTTTGAACGTGAATATAGAGCTGACTGATGAGGGTATGAAAAACCGCGAATCAATTGTCGCGACAATCATGCAATACATTGACTTGATTAAGCGTGAGGGCGTTAATAGTAAGTACTTTAATGAAATTCGCACTTCTTTAAATAATCAGTTCAAATTTTTAGAAAAGGGCGATGAGTTTAACTATGTCAGTGCGTTGACTCAAAGCATGCAAGATTACCCGTTAAATCATGCGATAAACGCACCGTACTACTATGCTCAATTTGATGCTGATGCGGTGAACAATGTACTTAAGCAACTTAATGCCGATACACTTCGCATCTGGTATATTTCTCAACAGGAAGATACAGATTCTGAGCTGCATTTTTACGATGGCAAATATAAAATTAACGATATTAGCGATGCAGAAATTGCCAGCTGGGAAAAACCAAGTGATTTTAATTTAGCATTGCCAAGTGTTAACAATTTACTACCAGAGAGTTTTGCTATTAAAACGCAAGCTTTTAAAGAGCAGAAGCATCCGGAGCTTAGCTATGATAAAAACGGTGTAAAAATTTGGCGCCAAGCAAGTCAGCAGTTTGCAGAGCAGCCTAAAGGTTTAGTTGAGGTGTATATCAACACGCAAACAGGTTTGCATGATATTAACTCAACCGTACTTTATTCTGTTTGGGCTGATCTGTATAACACTCAATTAAGTCAGTTACGAACTGAAGCTGCCATTGCTGGCATGAACGTTAATTTAAGCTCAAGTAATGGATTGGTGCTATCGTTAAGTGGTTTTACCGATAAACAAGATATTTTACTTAAACAAGCGTTAGCTGGGTTTGATGCTGAAATTTCAGCACAAGCGTTTAATCAAGCGATTGACCGTTATCAGCGAGATTTACTAAATCAACAAAAACAGTTCCCGTATGCACAAGCATTTGGTGAGTATTCAAAGCTGACTCGTACTGGCAGTTTCGATACAGAAGCGCTAATTAAGGCTGCAAAAACACTAACGCTAGCTGATTTACACGCTTTAAAGCAAAGCACCTTAGCGAATAATAACTTACGTGTATTTAGCTACGGTAACTACAACCAAAAAGACATTGATGCTATTGCTGCTGAGTTAGCGGCTATCTTACCAAGCAAACATACTCAAACGGAGTTTGCACGCAGTAAAGCGTGGTTACCGCAACCGGGTGAAGCGCGTGTATTACACAAAGATATTGATGTCGCCGATGTAGCTGTGGTCGATATGACCATTCACCCAACTCCTGGTTACAAACAAAAAGCACAGGCAGCTGTATTGCAAGGTCACTTTAGAACAATCGCGTTTGATAAAATGCGTACTGAAGAGCAACTTGCTTATGCAGTAGGCGCATTAGCGCGTCCTATTGAAGATTACTCAGGTATTGGTTTATTTATTCAAACACCAGTGAAAGGGCCGAAAGACATTCAAGTGCGCTTTGACAAGTTTAAAAAAGAGTACGCTTCTGAGCTTAATGCCATGAGTGAGGAAACATTTGCACAGCTTAAAAATGCAACTTTGGTTTCGTTAAAAGAACAGCCAAAGAATTTAAGCGACGAAATGAGTCCATTGATTAACGATTGGTATCGTGAAAACTTTGATTTTGATTCAAGACAAAAATTAATTGCAGAGGTGGAAAAAGTCACGCTTGCTGATATTAAAGATTACTACCAGCAAACAATGTTAAACCCAAAAGCAGCACGTTTAAATGTGCAGCTACGCGGCACTAAGTTTAGTGATAGCGAGTTTGCTGATTTGCCAAATCAAACTAAAGTGACGAGTTTAGATGCTTACTACAGCGATATAAAATTGCAAAAGTAAGTTTGAAATTACTCTAAAACCAAAAAACCCAGTCATTGTTGACTGGGTTTTTTTAATGTCGTTAAATTATAGTATTGGACACCAAGGAGTTATTTTGAATATTGCTTTTAAAACTGAACGTTTACTTATACGCTTCGCACAAATAGCAGATGCGGCGGAGTTAGTTAAGTTAGTTAATCAGGCCAACTTTATTAAATACATTGGTGATAAAGGTATTTACACTTTAGACGACGCTAAAAAATACATCAAAGACAGTTTTATATCTGCCCACAAAGAACACGGTTTTGGGCCTTATATAATCACACTTCATGATGAAACGGTTATTGGTATTGTTGGTTTTTATCAGCGAGCGACTATGCAACATCCCGATTTAGGGTTTGCGTTAAAAGACGGCTTTGAAAAAAAGGGATATATTTTTGAAGCAGCTACAATACTTTTAAATAACAGACATAAATTAGGTATAAAAGATGTATGCGCAATTACTTCAACGGCTAATTTAGGATCTCAAAATGTACTATATAAACTAGGTTTTACTGAGGTAGGTAAGGCATTCATCAATGCTGATAAAGCCACCATCAAAGTGTTTATTTATGATTGAGTCTTGTTTTTTCAATTTCTTTTGCCGCAAGAATGTTGATTTGTTGCCACATTTTTTCAAGAGTCGCCACCAATGAATCATAGCCATCATCATCGATTGGCATAACAGATGAAAAATTATGAATGCTTAGTAAACGTCTACCTGATTCTGGGTGAGTGTAGTATAAACGCCATAGCCCTGAAATATCTGCATTACCTTGCAGATCACCGTTAAAGTGGTGTAGTTCGTATTCTAATTCGTAAAATGTTTGTTGCTGTTGGTCGGTAATGACCGGCAACCCTTTAATAACCATCCAGTTGGTCATGGTATTAAATAATGTTTGCTGCGCGCTGGCACTCAGCATAACATCTGGTGATTCCCCCCATAGATGATAATTAGCAGCATGAATTTGATTACTATCTACTTTCATCGCAATACCCCGATTATTCAATGCCCCTCTTAAGGTAACTGTTTGCACTCTGAGTTGTGCCTGTGTATCTTGCACATTACGAGAAGAGTCATTAATGGGTTGCTCAAACTGGTAATATTGAGTTGCAGTTTGAATAGCCGAACTACAACCACTGATAAAGAGCACACTTGTTAAAAGTAAAAATAGTGCTTTCATTATTGTTTCCTCGGTTGCGGGTCACTAGGCAGTGACTTATCAAAAATGAGCATGTTAGGCTGTTCGTTTAAACCACGAGTAAGTGGTTGGAATTCTTCAGATAAACGTTTAATTTGTAGCAGTGTTTGTTCAAGCTGGTGGTGCATTTGAGATCCTGCTTGGTAGCTTGCCATTGTTTTATCGAATTGACGCATGGTTATTTCAAACTGTTCCATGCTTTTGGTTATTTTTTCGAGATTACGATTAAAGTCACCGGGTAAATTTTGGGTATCAGGTTTACTTAATAATATGCGCATCTCGCTGGCCAATGCCTGATACTCGCTGAAGGTTGTTTGCATTTTTGCCAAGCTGTCTTCAATTTTTAAATTATTTACCTTATTCAGTACATCAGACACTTGGTCAGCAAGCACGGTTATCCCGCTCGATACACTAGGAAATACATCATATTGAGCAAGCTTTTTAAGCTCGCTTTTAGGGGTGTCGGTATAAAAGTCAAAATCAACATAAACTGCACCGGTTAACAAATTCCCTGGCTTTAATGATGCCCTCATACCATTTTTTATCCACTCGATTATGCTTGATTTCCAATACTCTTTAGCTAAGGCGTTGTTGTGGTATAAACGTCCATATTCCACTTTGATCAATACAGGGACAGCGGTGTTTTTAGCACGAAAGTGAGCGGGTTTGCCATCTATTATTACGTTCGCGGGAGCTTCAACTACAGTACCTATGCGTGTACCGCGATATTCTACTGGCGCACCTACACGTAACCCACGAATGGATTGTTCAAATTCGATAAGGTAATAATCAAAGTCATAAAAGCGTTCTTCTAGAGCTTGTTTGTAACTTTGACTTAAAGAAAAGCTATGACCGTCTTTTGCCAAATCGCCGGGAGCTTGCTGGTCAGGTAAACCAACAGAAATACCACCTTTTAATAACTTGCTCAGTGAACCGGTGTTAATATTTATGCCATCAGCAGAAAGATCTATTTCTATTCCTGAGTTAACCCAAAAAATAGAGTTTAAGGTGATCAAGTTCTCGTAGGGAGCTTTAATAAAAATACCGTATTGCATTGCTTGGTTTTTCCAATCAAAGGTGGCGGTTTCTATTTGGCCTATTTTATAGTTTTTAAAAAATATGCCAGTACTCACATCGAGTACTTCTGCATTGTAACTGAGCAACTTAAAGCGTCCACCTTGTACATCTTTGCCTATTAATGCAGGCTCTTCTTGAAGTTTAAACTGCTTCTTTAATTGTTTGCTCTCGCCTGGTGAAAACTCTAAATAAACCCCTGAAAGTAAAGTGCTCATACCAGTAATGCCGGTTTCATCTATGCGAGGTTTTACAACCCAAATGCTGGCATCTTCGGTAAGTAAATTATCGTAATTTTTATCTATTTGTGCCCGAGCTATTACGCTGTCTTGGCTGTCGGAAAGGCGTATATGATCTATTTGACCTATTTTTACACTACGCACTTTAATTTCTGTTTTACCAGCAATAATGCCCTCGGCTTGCGGCATAGTGATGTAGATTGTTTGCCCTTTATTTAATTGATACTGATAAAGCATCCAAATACCAACAAATAAGGCAACCGCTGGAATAATCCAAATCGCAGAAATCCGTGTTTTTTGTGCTACGTTGGCTGTTTTAGTCATGCTTTATTCTCTGCGTTTTTATTTTTAGGTGAATCCCACAGTAAACGAGGGTCAAATGCGTGTGCTGCCATCATTTGGCATAATACCATAACAGTAAAAAAGACGATGCCTAAACCAGGTATAACCGACATTAAGTTTCCTAACTGCACAAGGGCGACTAATATAGCCACAACAAATACATCAATCATAGACCACTTTCCTATAAATTCAGTTAGTTGATACACTTTTGTGTAACCTTTTGTATAAAGGTTGGCGGGCTTTGTAACCATAATGCACAAAAAGCTTAAAATAAGCGCCTTGGCTAATGGCACCACTACACTTGCAAAAAATATAATCAGCGCAATAGGGTATGAGCCACTATTCCATAAGGTAATTACACCGGAAATAAGGGTTGCAGGAGTTTCATCCCCTAGGCTAATAGTGTACATAATGGGCAGTAAATTTGCCGGGATATAACAAATGAGTGAAGTAATTAACCATGCCGCTGCCTTTTGTACGCTGTAGGGGTTTCTTAAATATGTTTTACTATGACAACGAGGGCAGGTGGATTCGATACTTAGTTGGTGGCAAACATGACAGGCTTTTATATTGTCATCTATCGCACGCTCTATGCCAGCACTACCTTCAAGTCGAGTTGCAGGGCTTACCTGAGACCATAACCGGGCACGATTTAACCGTGTTAACGCACTAACATATAAAACTACAAATCCCACATAGGCAAAAAAGCTAGTGCCAAAACTAACATCAGCTAATGACATTATTTTAACCATACTAACCAAAACACCAATCAAAAATATTTCTGACATGATCCAAGGTTCAAGTGCCAAGGTAAATTTTAATAGTCTTCTTGCAATTGCTTGCGGTAGTGTTTTAAGTGCTCCTAAGTGCAATGGGATTAAAATAATGAGCAAGCTCATAGGTAAAATAATAATGCTGATATCAATAAATAGGCCAAGTAGGTCACTATCATAATTAAATAAAATACGAGCAGCGTCAGGTAGGGTAATCGTTTGGGTAATACCGTTGCTACTAAAAGAAATAAATGGATAAAACATACTGCTGAGCAACATCAGCAGTGCGCTGAGGCTCAGGGCGACTATTTCGATGTCATTATTAACATTAATACCGCGAATCTTATGGTTGCAGCGAGGGCACAGTGCGACTTGCTTTGCATCAATGTCGGGAATATCAATGATAAGATCACAGCTTGGGCAGGCAGTTTGCAAAATGTTAGCTTATAGTTAATTCAATAATTTAAATATTGCTATAATTAATAGCTAAATACAAACACTGCGGCTAAATTACTAACAATATAATAAGAAAAGTAACCCCAACAACTGAAAATAAAAACGGATTAGGTGATAGTGTGAAAGTGGTATTTTTATTAGCCTTAGTATGCTTATGTGGCGATAGCTTGGCATTTG
Source organism: Pseudoalteromonas sp. meg-B1 (assembly GCF_003173795.1). Classification (GTDB taxonomy): domain Bacteria; phylum Pseudomonadota; class Gammaproteobacteria; order Enterobacterales; family Alteromonadaceae; genus Pseudoalteromonas; species Pseudoalteromonas undina. Next base: position 724,374 of record NZ_QGQU01000002.1, read on the forward strand.
TTAAAGGTATTAATCAGCAGCGAGTTACTATTGCTGCTAACCCTACAGTTGCACCTTATGTAATAAGTGAAAATGATTCAGGCATTCAGCTCGAGATTGTAAAAGCAGCACTTAGTAACCAAAATATAAATAAGGTTGATGTGCAATATATGTCAAATCAGCGTGCCGATGCTTTATTGAACCGAGGGCATGTCGATATTGCATTAAATTATTCGGGTATTTTAATTACTGGCATATATCGAAGCCAATCTGTTGTCAGTTATGAGAATGTAGTGGTGAGTCTTAAAAAGAGTAACTTCACTATTAATACGATTTACGATTTGGCCACTAAAAGCGTTTTAGCATTTCAAAACGCACCCGCTTATTTACCAAAAGAGTTTGGCCACAACTTAGAGAACTTGAGAGGGTACGAAGAAGTACTTAATCAACAAGCGCAGATTCACCATTTAATGGCAGGCTGGGTTGATACGATTATTCTCGATAGACGCATATTCCTTTACTACTTAAAGGAATATCAAAAAACCAATGCCACAAAAGATTTTGTTATCCATGCTATTTTTCCATCTGCGGCAAGGCCTGCGTACTTTAATAATGATTTGCTGAGACAGCAGTTTGACAAAGGCTTAGCCAACATAATTCAAAGCGGTGAATATCGCACCATAATGCTTAATTTAGATAAACAATATACTCAGCGCGACTTCACTCGTTTTTAGTTGTTAATCAAATAACGCCACGGTTTGGCGAGTTAAGGCTATAAGCTCTCCTGATTGCGACCAAATACAGCCATCTTCAAGACCATACCCATCTTTTGAATGATGAGTGATTGCTTCAAACCCCAGCCATTCACCTGGCGCTAAGTTAGGCGCTTGTACAAACTCTAAATACCACGACATGCTACTTGCCGGTGCTGGTTGTTTAAACATTTGCAGCAATGTTGGCGGCCATGCGTCAGTAAGAGCAATAACATGGGCTTCAGTAATTTCTTCTGGCGCATGTTTAAAACGCATCCAACCACCTAAATGAGAGGTCTCAGCACTGCTAAACGGCATGGCTCCTTGTTGAGGACACAAATCAACATGTTGAAAAAACTCTGGCATTTGCCCAGGCACAAACCCTAAGCAGTGACGTTCGTTCACAGGGTGTAAGCTTAGCGACTTTGATACTGGTACATTAATTGATGAATTACGATTTTTAGCAAAACAGGCCTGCACAATTACGCATACTGAATCATCCTGAATTGCTTTGGCGAGCACTTGGGTGCTGCTTTTCCCTTCACGTAATATTTCTACCGACAAAGAAAATGGCTTTTCAGCCAACAAAGGGCCTACAAAGTTTGTGCTTAAAGAAAGCAGTCGTCTTGTTGAATCAACTTTATTGCGCATTGCTTGATAAAGAAGCGCCGCAGAGAGTCCGCCAAAAGCCGTTCTACCTTGGCACCAATTAGCAGGGAACTGCATAGTATTGGTTTCTGGGCCTGTTTTCTGACTTACTTGAGAGGCGAGTTGTAATAATTGTTCAAAGTGCACAAATAATGTCCTTTTGATGTTATTTACTAAATTTATATCACACACAAACTCATCAGACCAGATAATAAAGGTCCTCTTAAATAACAAAAAATGAGCAATCCTTACTCTTTTTAGGGTTATTTAGTAAATAAATTAAAAAAAATGAATTTTTTTTCATTTTTACAGTTGAATTAAGTTTGTAGCATCCCTATTAACTAGTCATCGAACGTATTAACGAATTTAGAAGTTGGAGAAGATTCATGGGTAGAATTATTGGAATCGATTTAGGTACTACTAACTCTTGTGTTGCAGTACTTGATGGTGACAAAGCACGTGTTATTGAAAATGCGGAAGGCGATCGCACAACCCCGTCTATTATTGCTTACACGCAAGACGGTGAAACGTTAGTAGGTCAACCTGCAAAACGTCAAGCGGTAACTAACCCAACAAACACATTGTTTGCAATTAAGCGTTTAATTGGTCGTCGTTTTGAAGACGAAGAAGTACAACGTGATATCGGCATCATGCCTTTCAAAATTATCAAAGCTGATAATGGCGACGCATGGGTTGAAGCGGGCGGCGAAAAACGCGCTGCACCACAAATCTCTGCCGAAGTACTGAAAAAAATGAAGAAAACAGCTGAAGACTTCTTAGGTGAAGAAGTAACTGAAGCGGTAATCACAGTACCAGCATACTTTAACGATTCACAACGCCAAGCAACCAAAGATGCTGGCCGTATCGCGGGTCTTGAAGTAAAACGTATTATTAATGAGCCAACGGCTGCAGCTCTTGCATACGGTATGGATAAAAACCGTGGCGAAAACGTAGTAGCGGTATATGACTTAGGTGGTGGTACTTTCGATTTATCAATCATTGAAATTGATGAAGTTGAAGGCGAGCACACATTTGAAGTTCTAGCGACTAACGGTGACACTCACTTAGGTGGTGAAGATTTCGATAACCGTGTTATCAACTACCTAGTAGCTGAATTTAAGAAAGATCAAGGTATTGATTTACAAACTGACCCACTTGCTATGCAACGTGTTAAAGAAGCAGCAGAGAAAGCAAAAATTGAGCTTTCATCAGCACAATCTACAGAAGTAAACCTTCCGTATGTAACCGCTGATGCGTCAGGCCCTAAGCACATGAACGTTAAACTAACACGTGCTAAGCTTGAGTCACTAGTTGAAGACTTAGTAACTAAGTCAATTGAACCGCTTAAACGCGCACTTGCTGATGCAGACCTATCTGTGAACGATATCAACGATATCATTCTTGTAGGTGGTCAAACTCGTATGCCACTTGTTCAAAAAACAGTAGCGGAATTCTTCGGTAAAGAGCCACGTAAAGACGTTAACCCTGATGAAGCAGTTGCAGTAGGTGCAGCGATTCAAGGTGGTGTACTTGCTGGCGACGTGAAAGACGTACTATTACTAGACGTATCACCATTATCTCTAGGTATTGAGACGATGGGTTCAGTAATGACGGCACTGATTGAGAAAAACACCACGATTCCTACTAAGAAATCGCAAACATTCTCAACAGCAGAAGATAACCAGTCTGCGGTAACCATTCATGTGCTACAAGGTGAGCGTAAACGTTCAAGCGACAATAAATCTCTAGGTCAATTTAACCTAGAAGGTATTCGCCCAGCACAACGTGGTACACCACAAATCGAAGTAACATTCGATGTGGATGCTGACGGTATCTTACATGTATCTGCTAAAGATAAAGACACAGGTAAAGAGCAAAAAATCACTATTCAAGCATCTTCAGGTCTAAGTGACGAAGAAGTTGAAAAAATGGTTCGTGATGCAGAAGCACATGCTGAAGACGATAAAAAGTTTGAAGAGTTAGTAGCTGCACGTAACCAAGCTGACGCACTTGTTCACGGTACACGTAAACAAATTGAAGAAGCGGGTGATGAATTACCAAGCGAAGACAAAGAAGCGATTGAAGCGGCTGTTGTTGACCTTGAAGGCGCTATTAAGAGCGACGACAAAGCAGAAATTGAAGCTAAAACACAAGCACTTGCTGAAAAGTCTCAAAAACTAATGGAAATTGCCCAAGCTAAAGCACAACAAGCGGGTGGTGATGCCGGTGCAGAGCAACAACAGTCTGCTAAGCAAGACGACGATGTTGTTGATGCAGAGTTCGAAGAAGTTAAAGACGACAAGTAATTGTTACTAACGCTTCTCGCTAACCGAAAACACCATGACTACATTGTGTGTTTAAGTTAGGATGAACACCTGAGGCGCGTAGGCTAAAGCTTAACGCGCCTTTTGCATGTAAGAGATGCAAGTAAAGTGCTTTAAAAATTCAATGATAAATCGATATGATTTATCGGTTTGTCCAGCAGCTAGCGCTGCACATAGAAAAGAGTAGTGTGATAGATATGTCAAAACGCGATTATTACGAAGTCCTCGGCGTAAGCAAAGATGCGAGTGAGCGAGACATAAAAAAAGCGTATAAACGCTTAGCGATGAAATATCATCCAGATCGTACCGCCGGTGATAAAGACCTTGAAACCAAGTTTAAGGAAGTAAAGGACGCTTATGAAGTGTTAACTGACTCGCAAAAACGTCAAATGTATGACCAATACGGCCATGCTGCCTTCGAACAAGGTGGTGGCGGTGGTCACGGTGGCTTTGGTGGCGGTCAAGGTGATTTTGGTGATATTTTTGGTGATGTATTCGGTGATATTTTTGGAGGCGGCGGTGGCCGACGCCAATCTCGCCAGCAGCGTGGTTCAGATTTACGTTACAACATGGATTTAAGCTTAGAAGAAGCGGTTCGTGGTAAAGACGTTGAAATTAAAGTACCGACTTGGGTTAGTTGTGACCCGTGTGATGGCAGTGGTGCCAAAGCGGGTTCTAAGCCAAAAACATGTACAACATGTCACGGTGCTGGCCAAGTACAAATGCGCCAAGGCTTTTTTGCCGTACAACAAACATGTCCAACATGTCATGGACAAGGTCAAATTATTTCAGATCCTTGTAACAAATGTCATGGCCAAGGCCGTGTAGAGAAAACCAAAACACTATCGGTAAAAATTCCAGCAGGTGTTGATACAGGTGACCGTATTCGTTTATCTGGCGAAGGTGAAGCTGGTATGCACGGCGCACCAGCAGGTGATTTGTATGTTCAAGTGTCGGTTCGTGAACATAAGATATTTGTTCGTGAAGCGAACAACTTATACTGTGAAGTGCCTATTAGCTTTACTACAGCAGGCCTTGGCGGTGAAATTGAAGTGCCAACATTAGATGGCCGTGCGAAACTTAAAATACCTTCAGAAACACAAACGGGCAAAATGTTCCGTATGCGTGGTAAAGGTGTTAAGTCTGTACGTAGTGGTGCTCAAGGTGACTTAATTTGTAAAGTGGTGATTGAGACACCTGTGAATCTTAACGAGCGTCAACGTGACCTGCTTACTGAACTTGAAGAAAGCATGGGCAAAGATAGCTCAAAAAATCGTCCAAAAGAGCAAGGCTTTTTTGATGGCGTTAAAAAGTTTTTTGATGACCTGACTAAGTAATTATTAGGGTTAACAGAACTTAGGTAAAAACGGCGCTTTTTTAAGCGCCGTTTTTTTGTTTAATATGGTAAGTTATCAGAAATTTATTAAGGACAATATCAGATGACCCCTGCAATAGAACAGCTAAAAAAATCCCGAATTAAATTTGATATACTCAGCTATGAGCACGATGTAAACAATACTAATTATGGCCTTGAAGCAGTTGAAAAGCTAAATCTTAATAGCGCTCAAGTATTTAAAACATTGGTGTTAGAAACCTCAGAACAACAACTAATTGTTGCTGTGACGCCAGTTACTCAGCAGATTAATTTAAAGCAATTGGCTAAGCTCTGTGTAGTAAAAAAAGTAATGCTGGCAGAGCCGCAAAAAGTACAGGCAAGTACAGGATATATTTTGGGAGGCGTTAGTCCTCTTGGACAAAAAAAGCGCTTAAAGACCTACATACACTCAAGCGCATTAGACTTTGATACTATTTATGTGAGCGCAGGTAAGCGAGGACTTGAAATTACACTCAGCCCAGCATGCTTAGCTGAGCTTATTCAAGCTTCGTTTGGTAATTTCTAATGCTGACTTAATTATCAAACTTGCGTCGTGTAAATAAAACTGATTATTTGCTTCAACAGCTTTAGTTAACTAATGTAAATACTACCTATAGCAGTTTTTGTTAATTCATTTTAATGAAGATTTGTTTGTACCTACTTTGGTTAATCATTCGTATGAGAATATTAGTTGTTGATGACATGCCATTAATGCGTCATGTGCTCATTAATATGTTGAGGCAGTTAGATTATAAAGACATTGTTGAAGCAACCGATGGTCTGCAAGCGTTAACTATACTTAAAAATCAACTTATAGATTTGGTTATAACAGATCTACATATGCCAAAAATGGATGGCCTTACCCTACTTGATGCTATTAGAAAGGATACTGAGCATGCTCAGCTCCCCGTACTTATGGTGACTTGTGAAGACAGCTCTGAGACTGTAAAAAAGATAATTAATGCAAAGGTATCAGGGTTTATTATAAAGCCCTTTAGTATGAATGTGCTGTCAGCTCAATTAACACGTTTAGCTAATAAAGTTTAATCGCACAATATTTTTAATCTAATTACTTATTAAACATAACTCTGATTATTAATTCCTACGCCCATCAATTTCTTTTCTATCATGTGATAGCATATGCTATTAACTAATCAAAAAGTAATGATTGAGGAAGTATGGCTAAGCCCAATAAAAAAGGGCCTACAAAAACGGTCGATATATTTTGTTCTGCGTGTAAGGCACCGTTATTCAAATACCGTAAAGGGGGGAAAGGTGCTTTAGTAAAATGCTTTATAGAAAGAATAACCCAAGATCACACCCATACTGAATGCGTATGTCCAGGCTGTGAGCGGCCTTTTGCTCGCCCAGCGACTATAAGAGGGACTGCAGCTTATAAAATGATAGGTGGTAAAGTCACTTTTAAATAAAGTAGCTATTTAACCCAAACTATCAAGAGGCGGACATAAGCCCTTGTTTGCTTTTTTTTCACTGGTAAACTTCGCTGGTTTTGCTGTTTCAATGATTGAAAAAAACCCTCCCCATGGATTGGGCCAGTCAGTTGGGTTTTAAAATGGAAAAGGATAGACGTGTGATTGCACTTTTATTTGATATTGTTGGTATGAGTGGCACTTTTTTAGTGGTTGGTTCGTTTTTTTTACTGCAACTAAATAAAGTATCGCCAAAAAGTTTGACGTATAATTTAATGAATTTAAGTGGCGCTATTTTGTTACTTATTAGTCTTTGCTATAACTTTAACTTAGCGAGTTTTGTAATTGAAATATTCTGGATCGCAGCCTCATTAATTGGTTTGTATAAGTACTTCAAAGACAAGCCAGCGCTTGCAAAAGCGTAGATTAAGCTAAAACAGCATCCCCTTGCAGGGAATTAAACCGTGAGATATTTTTAGTTTCACGGTTTTTTAGTTTTAATACACTTGTTAACAAAAAGTTTCTTCTGCAAAGACCTATAAATCGATACAATAGTGGCTATTACTTATTATTGGCACCTTGGTGTCATAGGCGTTTATGTTCTCCATCCCTAAAAAAATTATTTTTGCTTGTATTCTGTTAGTGCTGTTATTAGTGGTTACATTTTCATTTGGCCGTGCTTATGATTTAGGCCAAGCTAAAATTCAAGCTGACCAACAGGTCATTCAATTAAATAATTATATTGATAATGAACTCGCGCGCTTTGCAGCTATTCCTCAGCTCCTTACTGAAAATAATTTATTGATTCGTTTTACTAATAATGAATCACAACACTTCAATGCAATTAATAATTACTTGGCTGATATTCAACAAGCCAGCGGTGCCTCAGATGTATATATATTAGATACTCATGGCGACGTTATTGCCAGTAGCAACTGGCAAACCGACTATACGTTTTTAGGGAGCAACTTTGCATTCCGGCCTTACTTTAAACAAGCTTTTGCCGGAGAAAAGGTCGCCTACTTTGCTCTTGGACAACGCTCGAAAGAACGCGGAATATACTTCTCGCAGGCTATTTACCAAGATGGCAAAGCCATTGGCGTTGTGGCACTAAAAATTAATGTGGCTAAATTTGAAAACGATCGTTCGTTATTAAATACTTCAAAAGGCAGTCATTTTTATTTACAGCTTGCGGATAAAATTATTGCTATGTCAGATGAGCCAGCATGGCGTTTAAACACGTTTACAGAGCTTGATATTACTACACGTCGCGATATTAAACAGCGCCGTGCTTACTTAGATCATCAACCGTTACAAATAAAGCAGCAGCGCTACAAAAGTCAGGGCATTGAGCAATTTAAAATTGCTAAAGATGAATATGTTGCCGCTTCAAGACCACTGACACACCTAAATGCAACCATGACGGTATTGGTTGATATTTCAAGCATAAATGCATTACAGGTGCCCAGATTGTTATGGCTGGTGTTGTTTTATTGGGTATTTATTTTTGTCGGATATAGCTTATTGGCACGCTTTGCCGGATATAAAAAATTACTGTACTCGCGTCACAGTTTAGAACTTGAAGTATTAGAGCGCACCCAAGCGCTTGAAAAAGCGCAAACAGCACTAGTACAGTCGGCAAAATTAGCCACAATAGGGCAACTAAGTGCGGGTATTAATCATGAAATTAACCAGCCACTGAGCGCCATGAACACTTATTTGGCAAGCGCTAAAATTTTCCTCAAAAAGGGGAAACTCAATGCATTAAGTGAAAATTTAATTATTATTGAGAATTTGGTAGAGCGGGTGCATAAAATAGTGGCGCAGCTTAAACACTTTAGTAAGCCGGCGACAATGCAATTGCGACCACATCCACTGTCGGCGTTATTAAACAATGCGTTGATGATCACCCACCCGCAACTTAAGCAAGATGATGTAAACGTTAGTGCACCGCAGTTTTCGCAAGAGATCACAGTGTGGGTTGATGCATTAAAATTTGAACAAGTACTAGTTAATGTGATCACCAATGCGTCTCAAGCAATGAAAGGTGAGCCTAAACGGGAGCTAAGTTTCGATGTGGAGTGTTTTGAGGAGCGCGTTAAGCTTTCTATTTTAGATAGTGGTCCAGGTATTGAACACCATGTGCTGGGCTCTATTTTTGAACCCTTTTACAGTACCAAGTCAAGTAATGGCTTAGGGCTGGGCTTATCAATATCAAAGCAAATTATTGATTCATTTAATGGTTACTTAACGGCACACAATCGCCCTCAAGGCGGTGCACAGTTTATTATTAGTTTATCAAGCATAGAGGCCCCAAAAAATGATTGAAGCCGTTGTTTGTAAGCAAGTGGTTGTTATTGATGATGAGGCGATGATCCGTGATTCGTTAAATCAGCTTTTAACCCTCGAAGGGTATGAGGTGCAGTGCTTTAGTGATGCGAGTGTTGCCTTAAGCCGTTTAAGTCGCAATTTTTATGGCGTTGTTCTCAGTGATATAAATATGCCAACTATGGATGGTCTAACTTTTATTGAGCAGGTAAAAGCATTCGATAGTGAACTTCCGGTGATATTTTTAACAGGTTATGCTGATGTTTCTGTAGCGGTTAGAGCAATGCAGTTAGGTGCTTATGATCTATTTGAAAAACCCCTGAACGAAAATTTATTAGATTGCATTGCTAGGGCCTCAGACAAACGTGCTTTAGTTATGGAAAATAGAGCTCTGAAGCGTGCGGTTGAAAAGACCTCCGCGCCCGGTGTGCGCATTTTAGGCGAGACCCTTAAAATGCAGCACATGATGAACTTACTCAACACAGTGATTGATACACCCGCAGATGTATTAATTGAAGGTGAAACTGGAACAGGTAAAGAATTGGTTGCCCGTTACTTACATGATCATAGTAACCGTTCAAGCTGTCAGTTTGTGGCTATTAACTGTGGCGCGGTGCCTGAGCAACTAATAGAAAGTGAATTGTTTGGTGCTGTTAGTGGTGCATATACCGGCGCGACACAAGATCGCAAAGGCAAGTTTGAGTTTGCACAAGGCGGCACGGTTTTTTTAGATGAAATTGAAAGCACTCCCTTGTCGCTACAAGTTAAATTACTACGGGTGCTTGAAGAGCGAAAAGTTACCCCTGTGGGGGCAAATAAAGCCATTGACCTTGATATTCGTATTGTTGCGGCCACTAAGGTCGATTTACTTTCGTTGGTAGAAAAAGGTGAGTTTAGAGCCGATTTATATTATCGATTGAGTTTAGTTAAAGTGAGTATTCCCGCATTAAGAGATAGAAAAGCCGATATTCCTTTGTTGTTTAAGCACTTTAGCTCTATTGCGGCCACTCGTTTTCATAAACCTTTAGGTGCGCTTAATATTGAGTTACAACAGCGCCTACTTGCGCATGATTGGCCAGGTAATGTTCGTGAATTAAGAAACCAGGCTGAACGAGCGGTACTACTTGGCCCCGATCTGGCTTTTGCACAGAGTGACTCAAGCAGTAGTGGCTCGTCGTTATCATTGGACTTAAGCCTTGCAGAAAAGGTCAGCTTTTATGAACAGTCTTTAATTGAAGAAGCCTTAGAGCTTAATCATGGCAGTATTAAAGACACCATGGCAACGTTGCAAATCGCGCGCAAAACCCTCTACGATAAAATGAGTAAATATAACCTTAATCGAGATATGTTTACCGATTAGTGGGTGGAAATGGTGATAGTAGGTATTTAAAGTGTGTGGAAATCCGCACATTTCAAAGCTTTTTATCATGGTTTTATTTTTTAAGTCACTGAAATTTATTGTTATTATCCAGTTGGTCATGTTCTTGCTCTACAGTTGTAGACAACAAGTAACATCACATAATTAGGATACATAATGAAAAATAATCTATTCCAAGGTTCAGTACTTGCTGCGTTATGCAGTGCTGCCACACTACCTGTAACAGCGTTTGCTGCAGATTACACTGTGTATGGTAAAGCCGAAGTACAAATTGCCAACACCGATACTGGCATTATGCGTTACGCAGATGAAGGCACACAAATAGATGCCCCTTTTTCGCGTATTGGTATTAAAGGGGACCATAAATTAAATGAGTATTTTACTGCCGTATTTAAATACGAGGTTCAAGTAAAAGGTTTTGAACACGACGATACCAATGAGCCTTTTGCAGCACGTAATACTTACCTTGGCCTAAAAGGTGCGTTTGGTGAAGTGGTCGTAGGGCGAAACGACACGCGTTTTAAATATTCAGAAGGCAAGCTTGATAACTTTAACGAAACCCAAGCAGATATTTCACAAGTTATTGCCGGACAAGACCGATTAGGCGACACCATTACTTATACCTCTAAATACTGGCACAATGCACAGTTTTCATTTACCTATGCCCCAAAAGATGACAACAAAGATAATGAAGCTGGATTTGCGGCAACCCTGATTTATGGTGACCGTAGTTTAAATAAAACACCTTACTCTATTTCAATAAGCCATGTTGACTCACTTAATAACATTAAAGCAAGTCGTATCGTAGGTGTATATAAATTTGAAAAGCTAAAATTAGGTGCGTTATACCAACATTCAGAATCAATTGATGGTACTAAATCAGGGAATGGTTACGTGTTAAGCGCAAGCTACAAGCTAGACAAATGGGTACCTAAAGTACAATTTGCAAAAGATGATTCAAAATTGCGCCAAGCGTCAGACGCTACCCAATGGACTACTGGTGTAGACTACATCTTTGACAAGCAAACTACTGCTTACCTTTTATATACTGACCTCGACCTAGAAGAGAATGCTGATAACAGTGTTGCGCTTGGTCTTAAATATAAATTTTAAAGGCTGTTAATATGACAAAACGTATTTTAGAAAATAACGCCAATAAAAAGCCGTTTATACAGTGGCTGTTATTATTACTTGGTCCGTGTGTAATGTTACTGACTTGTTTAGCTGAGCCGCCAGTAGGAATGTCGGCAGCTGCATTTAAAACTGCAGGCTTAGCATTTTGGATGGCATCGTGGTGGGTAAGTGAGGTTGTGCCTATTCCGGCTACAGCACTACTTCCGTTAGTGATTTCACCTATAGTAGATATAGCGGCTATAAAAAGTGTTGCAGCTCCTTATGCGCATCCGCTGATCTTTTTATTTTTAGGCGGCTTTTTAATCTCAATTGCTATGGAGCGTTGGGGATTACACAAGCGTATTGCATTAAGGACTATGCTTTATGCAGGTAAAAAACCAAGCTTACAAATTTTAGCCATGATGTTAGTGACTGCATTTTTATCAATGTGGATGTCTAATACGGCTACCGCAGTAATGATGTTGCCTATTGCCTTATCTATCACTCATTTAGTTAAAAGCTCAGATCCTAGTAATGAGGGGTTTGGTAAAGCACTTTTACTATCTATTGCTTATGGTGCGAGTATTGGTGGTATTGCTACTTTAATTGGTACTCCTCCAAATGCATTAATGGCTGCGTACCTATCAGATAGCTACCAGATTGAAATTGGCTTTGCCCAGTGGATGATAGTTGGTGTGCCATTAGCACTTGGCATGTTAATCATCAGCTGGATTTGGCTAACTAAATTTACCTACAAAGTTGATGCGAATGTACAAGCAAACAAGCGAATTGACACTAAAGCGGTATTTTCTTCGCAGCTAAAAGACCTAGGACTCATGCAACGTGCTGAAAAGGGCGTGTTGTTTGTGTTTATGTTTGCTGCTATTTGTTGGATATTCAGACCATTATTAGGTGATGTGACCGGCCTTAAAATTTCAGATACGGGTATTGCAATTGCAGCCGCATTACTTTTATTTGTACTACCTGCTAATAAAGGCAGTGATGAGCGAATTTTAGATTGGGAAAGTGCAGCCAAAGTACCTTGGGGTGTGTTGCTTTTATTTGGGGGGGGCTTGACGCTAGCCTCGCAAATTAAATCATCAGGATTAGCCGATTACATTGCCAACATGATTGAGGGTGCCAGTGCAATTCCTTTAGTTATGAGCATTCTTGTGGTGGTGGCACTCATTACTTTCTTAACGGAAATTACCAGTAATACGGCAACAGCCGCAGGCTTTTTACCCTTACTAGGCCCAGTTGCTGAGTCAATAACTGGCAGCCCGTTAGTGTGGGTTATTCCAGCTGCGATTGCATGTAGTTGTGCATTTATGATGCCAGTAGCCACACCACCCAATGCGATTGTGTTTGGCTCGGGCGAAATTAAAATGAAAGACATGATCCGTGCTGGCTTTGTGTTAAATATTGTCGCAATCGTTTTAATCACCTTAGTGACAATGACTATTGCGGCTCAGGTTTTTGGCTTTTAATAGCTCCCTCTAATTAGCTAACAAAACAGATAACCGATGCACACAAAAGCAGTGCATCGGTATGAGTTCCAACCAACCTTATGAGTGTTTTTGCAACGCTTTTCATTATGTTGCAAAATCACTCTTTATTGCTCGTGTAACAGATCAAGGTTATAGTCTTGAAAACGTTATAAATCGAGTAGCCTATTTTGACCACTGATACATTATCTACAGGGACTTTGCGTTCACAATTTAATGAACTAAAGCACTCTTTTGAAGACACCCCTTACTTACCCATTGAGCAACGCCTTGCTTTACTCAAGCAAGTACGCGCTAAAATTGTAACGCTAGAGCAAGACTTAATTGCTGCAGTATCTAAAGATTTTGGTTACCGAACGGCCTTTGATACCTTAGTAGGTGATATTTTGCCCACCATGCAGGGGCTTGTACATATTATTAAAAAGTTACCTCGCTGGTCTAAGCCTAGTCATCGCAGCGCGGGGTTAAGCTTATGGCCCTCAAAAGTAAGTGTAACCTATCAGCCTATTGGCGTGGTGGGTGTGATTGCACCGTGGAACTATCCTATTCAATTGGCATTGGTACCGGTCATCACCGCGATTGCAGCGGGCAACAGGGTTATGCTAAAGCTCAGTGAATTTACGCCTAATACCAATGCGGTTCTTGAAAAAATATTTATAGGTGAATTAAGCCAACACTGCACCATTATTCAAGGTGGCAGCGAGGTGGCGAGTGAGTTCTCATCATTACCCTTTGCACATTTATTATTTACTGGCTCAACAGCGGTCGGTAAGTTGGTGATGGGCGCAGCGAGTAAAAATTTAACACCAGTCACTTTAGAACTAGGCGGAAAATCGCCAGTCATTGTGTTAGAAAAAGCAGACGTAAATAAAGCCGCTCGTGCTCTATTATTTGGCAAAATGGCCAATGCAGGGCAAATATGTGTGGCTCCTGACTACGTATTTGTTCCTAAAGCACTAGAACATCAGTTTATTAAAGCTTTGTGCACACTTTATAAAAAGCACTTTAAGCAAGGTGTTGAAGGGAAAAACCTGACCTCTATTATTAGTCCAGCTCATTATCAACGTCTGCTAGGTTATTTAGAACAAGCACAACAACAAGGCGCTAAAATAACAAAGCCACTTGAGCAAAATCAACAAGATGCTGAAAAACACCGGATGGGTCTGCATATTGTGACGCATGTCACCGACGAGATGCAATTAATGCAAGAAGAGTTATTTGGGCCTATTTTACCGATTATGAGTTATGACAAATTAGATGATGCGCTTAATTATATTCGACTACGCCATCATCCATTAGCGGTTTATATTTTGGGCCAAGACAAGCAAGCGCAACAGTACATTATTAAGCAAACACTTAGCGGAACCGTTGCCGTTAACGATACATTAATACAAGTAGCTGCCGATGATTTACCATTTGGCGGGGTGGGTCATTCAGGAATGGGGCATTATCATGCTAAAGAAGGCTTTTTAACCTTTAGCCATGCAAAAAATACCTTAGTATCAGGCTCGTTTAATCCGCGTATAGATTTATTACTTAAACAAAATAAATTACTGATCAAAGTGCTAAAGTGGCTTTATGTAAAATAGCCTGTAGTACTTAAAATAAAAAAGCCGAATGAATCACTTCATTCAGCTTTTTTAGTTATTCTTTTGGCTTAAAACATTCGCCCTTCACCCGCATAAGTACCCGCTAAAATTTTATTATAAATAGCATCGGCTTTTTCTTTAGCCTCAGCGACTTCCTTAGGGAGCATAGTGCGTTCATCAAGTTTACGACTGTGACTAGCTTGCATATTACCGTTATACTCAGCAATGGTATTCCACACATACGACATTTCAAGGTTTTTTGGCATTCCTAAGCCTTCGAAATACATCAGTGCTAAATTAAATTGTGCAAGAGTGTAATTATTTGCGGCGGCTTTTTCATACCATGTTCTGGCGGCTTTATAATCTTGGCTCACGCCATCGCCGTTGGCGTACATTACCCCTAAATTATACTGTGCAGCAGGAAGGTTTTTATTGGCTGCTTTCTCAAATAAGCTAATAGCCATTTGTTTGTCTAACTTTATGCCATTGCCTTCGTCATACAATACTGCAAGTGCAAACATCGAATCTACATGATTCTTTTTAACTGCTTGTTGATAAAGCTCTGCAGCTTTGTAGTAGTCGCGAGTAACTCCATGTCCGCCCTCGTACAACTTACCTAGTTCGTAAATACCTGGGGCATAGCCTTTGTCTGCAAGGTAATTAAACTCTTTTAGTGCTTCCTCAAATTGCCCTGCGTTTGCAGCTATTATGCCTTCCTCAAGCCCTGCATAAGCATAAGGTGTAGCAAGTATAATGCCCGCAAAGAACATTGCTTTTAAATTAGACTGTGACATATGCATGTCTCCAAATTAGTTATCGTTGTTGGTAAGCATCATAACGATTAATCATTTACTTCTTACTCGAGTAGCTAATAAATTATGAGCTAAATCAATAACGCCAACGTTTATAAATTAGATATACAAACGTATTAACAAGTAGCTTTAACTATAGCTCAAAAATTCTAAACTTAAGCACATAGCTATGATATAAATTGCGTTAGCTTGCGATTCTATAGAAAAATGAAAAAAATAAAAGCAAGCAGTAGCTTACATAATTACTTATGATGATTTTTGGCAACCAAAGCATCATACAACGGGGTCTTTTCATGTTAAATAATTTAAAAAATATAAAACTAGGCAAAATTATTTTTATAACCAGTTTGTTATTTATTACCAGCTGTTCAACAACATTTGCCTATAACAACCTAGGTTGGTTATCGTCATTTTGGATAGATGATTACGTTGATCTTAATAAAAGCCAATCTAAGCAGTTAAAAGCGATTATTAACGACACCCGAGATTGGCATCGTGAAGTTGAATTACCAAAATATAAAGCCGATTTACTCGACCTAAGACAATTGCTAAACAATGAAGCCGATACTGCGCAGTTGATGGATAAAATAACCCAAGTGAAGCAGCATTGGCGAAACTTGCTGTTGCATACTAGTGACCCTTTAATTGAGTTAGCGCTGACCTTAACCCCATCACAGCGAAGTGAAATGGTAGAAAATATTCGCGAGCAAATTAATGATGAAATCCAAGAGCACGCTTCATTAACTAAAGAGGAGCACCAACAACAACGCTTAGAGAGACAACTAGATTACTACAAGCAGTGGCTTGGCAAACTCACTTCTGAGCAGCAAACGCTCATATCACAAGCCAATAGTGAGCATATCTCTACCAGTGATTTATGGTACGACTATAAATTAACTCGTTTAGCCGCACTTGAAGCCCTTTTTAGCCAGCAAACACTTAGCGAGGCAGAGTTTACCCAGGAATTACACACCATTATCACTGAGCGTGAGCAATATATGAGTAATGAGCTGCTTGAGCAAAATGAACAAAATTTAAAAGCTTATGCGCATTTGCTACTCAAGTTAAATAAAACGCTGAGCGTTAAACAGTTAGCGCATGTTGACGAAGAATTTGCAGATTTAGTGGGTGCTGTTAATGACTTGCTTACAGATTGAGGTTGTTTTCTAGTTCTTTTTGCTTGTTTTTACTGGCTTATTTAGCTGAAAATTGTGATTTTTGCATTTCAGGGGTATTATAAGCCATCAAAAATATTTTAAGTTATCCATGGATATAGCTGCTCTTAATAGCACAAAAACGCTACGCAAGCACGTTCTTAAATGGATGTGTATTTGCTTTGGTTTTTTGTCGTTGGTGTTTGCCGTTTTTAATTTATCAGTAAATAATTTACACCTTGTTGGTGGTCTCGAAGTCGGCTTTTCCTTATTATGCTTGTATATTTTTAAGCACTCACAAAAACACTACCCTAAGCGCTGGCATGCCATTATCATGTGTTTAGCCATCTCTTTAATTGTGTTGTGCGGCACTTACTTAGCCCCCCTTAAAAACGGTCTGTTTTTATGGACATTTATTTTGCCTATTCTTTATTACTTACTACTTGGTAGGCGTTATGGGTTAATTTTGTCTTCGGCATTACTTTTTTTGCAGTTGATGGTGTTATCTCAAAAACTGCCACATTCATCGTTTTCAGCTTTTAACATAGGGCTTAACTTATTATTCGTATACATAAGCATATGGGCCATATCTCATGTTTTTGAAGGTAATAGAGCTGATTTTTCGAAACGTTTAAAAAATTTAGCGTTACTCGATCCCCTAACCGGTGCTGGTAATCGTTTATCAATGAACCAGTATTTTGAAGTAGAGCTCAGAGATAAATCTCAACTTTACTTATTTTTACTCGATTTAGACTACTTTAAACAAATTAATGATCAGTATGGGCACGAGGTGGGCGATAAAGTGTTGGTTGAGCTAGCAACATTATTGCGTGTCACTTTTGCTAAAGGGTATGTATTTAGAGTGGGAGGTGAAGAGTTTTCACTAATGAGCAACTTTGATAGCCCGCAAGCAGCCTTAGCAATGGCAGAAAAGTTAAGACTCGCAATACAAAATAAGCACATCATTGCCAATGGTGAAACCATTAAGTTAACCGCTAGTATAGGCGTTGTTCAATACCAGCAACAAAGCCTTAGTGAACTAATAGACTTGGCTGATAAACAACTTTATAAAGCCAAAGAAACTGGCCGCAACGGGGTCTGTACTGATATTTTAGTGCATGGTTAAGTTTAGTGCGGCTTAATACATTTGTTCAAAATCAGGAATACTGTTTTCCCAAATCGGTTTTTCTTTACCAATATATTCACGTACAGCATCAAAAAATAACCGGGTTCTTACCGGTAAATCACGATGTGGGTATACTGCATACATGGCACTGTGTTCCATTAATTTTAGATCCGTTAATAAAGGCACCAGTTGTCCATCAATCACTTCTTTATCCAATATAAACGCGGGAGCTAAAACGTAAGTGGTTCCAGAGAGTGTTTTCATTAACAGTGCTTCAGCATCATTGGCTCTAAATACACTTTTAATTTTTTGTTCGCATTGTTCACCCAGGTGGTTGTAGTAACTTACTCCATCAACTCGCAGTGAACTACTTGCGTAACTAGCGGCGGGTAATTGTGCTAAATCAGTTATGTTTTTCGGCATTCCATAGGTTTCGATAAATGCAGGGGAAGCTAAAAGTAATAAACGATTACGCGCAATCTTTCGAGCAATCAAAGAGGAGTCTTTTGGCTCACCCACTCTAAATGCTAAATCAAATCCTTCTGAGACAATATCGACAAGCCGATCATCTAAACGAAGTTCTACTTCCACTTGCGGAAAGCGCTTTTGGAAATCATTGATCACTGGTTGTAAATAACGCCGACCAATTAAAGTCGATGAGGTAATTTTTAATACGCCACGAGGTTCTAAGTGATAATTCTCTGCCATACGCAGGGTATCGCCGAGTAGGCTTCGCAACTCGTCCGCTTTTTTTATCATTTCAGCGCCTGCTGCGGTAAGTGAAAACGAACGGGTAGTTCGATTTAATAGCCTCACGCCTAGCTCATCTTCTAAACGACTAATTTGTTTAGAGATCACGGAACGATCAATGTTGCGTATTTCAGCAGCTTTAGCAAATGATCCCTGCTCAACCACTTCAAGCAGCATTAAGAGTCGGCTTGTTGTATCCATTATTGCACCATTGTGTCACTTTGATGCCATTTTGGCACTAATGAATTTAAAAATCTATTGTTTTTGTCAACAAGTATGTTCCGTATTATGTATCGCCTAATTAACAGGAGCGTCGTTATGAACAAACACTTAGTTGCTACAGCCTTATCTGTTGCATTGATTACTCTGACCGGTTGTGCTGAAGAAAGCACAGCGCAATCAGCACCCGCACAACAATATCAAGCTATTGATGTAGCCCAAGTCCTGGTCAAGCCTGTACAAAGTTGGCATACCTATACAACGCGCTTAGAGTCACCGCAAAAAGTGGCATTAATGCCGCGTGTATCAGGCATTATTGAGCAAATTGAATTTAAAGAAGGGGATGCTGTTAAGCAAGGTGATGTGTTATTTCGCCTTGATGATCGTTCATTTAGAGCCACGGTAGCTAGTTTACAAGCTCAGGTTAAAAGTGCACAAGCGGCTCTTGAACAAGCAAAAAGCGAAGCATCACGTGCAGTGCGTCTAACGGAGCGTAAAGCAATTTCTACAGAACAAGCACAAGCTCGTACCTCAACGTTACGTCAACGTGAAGCACAACTTGCTGCACTTAAAGCTCAGCTTAAAGCCGCAGAACTTGATTTAGAGTTTACCTCTGTGGTTTCACCTATTGATGGAATTATCTCTCGCGCAAACATCACTAAAGGTAACAACGTCCTTGCCGGGCAAAGCGTGCTCACTTCAATTGTTTCAAATGACAAAATGTATGCTTACTTTGATGTCGATGAACGCACTTGGAACAATGCATTTGATGATGTTACTGCATCAAGCAAGCAACCTGTTGTTATGCAAAAAGTAGGGCAGAGTGATTTTAATTACAACGGCCACATCAACTTTATAGATAACCAAATTAATGCTTCTACTGGCACATTACGTGTACGAGCGGTATTTGAAGATCGTAGTAACGAGTTACGCTCAGGCTCTTTTGCACGGATTAAACTCGCTGCTAATGCAATACGCGAAACAGTCATTATTCCAGATAGAGCTATTGGTACTGATTTAAAAAACCGCTTTGTGCTAACTGTAGGCGAAAATAATGTACTGCAATATAAATTGGTTACTGTCGGTGAGCGCTATGGCGCATTACGTGCCATTACCTCTGGCCTTGAACAAGGTGATGTGATTGCAGTGAATGGGCCAGCTCGCGTAGGGCCTGGCATGCCAATATCACCAAATAAAGTGACAATTAATACCCAAGGTGTGGCATTTACACTCACTGCTAACCCTGCCGATTTAGTTGCTAAGCAATAAGGTTATTAAATGAAATTTTCACACTTTTTTATCCAGCGACCGATTTTTGCGGCCATGCTGTCGCTGATTATTTTGATTGCGGGTGGCATTTCTTTATTTCAGCTGCCAGTCAGTGAATACCCAGAAGTTGTGCCACCCACAGTGGTAGTGACAGCCAGTTACCCGGGCGCAAACCCAACGGTTATTGCACAAACAGTGGCAACACCGCTTGAACAAGAAATAAACGGCACTGAAAACATGCTATATATGTTTTCACAAGCGACCAGTGACGGGCGCATGACTTTAACCGTAACATTTGCCTTAGGGACGGATTTAGACCGTGCTCAAGTACAGGTGCAAAACCGAGTAAATAGTGCATTACCGAGGTTACCACAAGAGGTACAGCGTTTAGGGGTAGTTGCTGAAAAGTCATCACCCGATTTAACCATGGTGGTGCATTTATATTCACCCCAGAATAGCCATGATACGGCGTATTTATCAAATTATGCCGATTTAAACATTAAAGATGAAATAGCTCGTTTACCTGGCGTGGGTGATATTCAGTTATTTGGTGGTGGTAAATATGCTATGCGTGTGTGGTTAAATCCAGATGCATTAGCAGCACGTGAGCTTACAGCAACCGATGTTGTGGCTGCTTTGCGCTCGCAAAATCAGCAAGTTGCAGCGGGTAGCTTAGGTGCTCAACCAATCTCTAACGATAGCCAATTTCAAATTTTATTAAACGTGAAAGGCCGCCTAAATAGCATTGAAGAATTTAAGCAGGTTATTATTAAAGTCGGTGAGCAAGGGCAACTTACGCGTTTGTCAGATGTGGCGCGTGTTGACTTAGGCCAAGACTCGTACTCACTGCGTGCTGAACTTGATAATCAACCCGCATTGGCAATGCCAATATTTCAACGCCCGGGCTCAAATGCCATTGAGCTTTCAGATCAGGTGCGTGAAACCATGGCACGTTTATCGAAAGACTTTCCTGAAGGTGTTGAATACGACATTGTTTATGATCCAACTGTGTTTGTTCGCGGCTCTATTGATGCGGTAATAGCGACATTGCTTGAAGCAATCGCATTGGTTGTTATTGTAGTTATTGTATTCTTACAGACGTGGCGCGCATCTATTATTCCGCTTATAGCTGTGCCAGTTTCACTCATTGGTACTTTTGCTGTAATGCAGTGGCTTGGTGTTTCTATTAATACCTTATCGCTATTTGGTTTAGTACTGGCTATAGGTATTGTGGTTGATGATGCGATTGTAGTGGTCGAAAATGTTGAACGAAATATAGAAAACGGCTTATCGCCGCTTGAAGCAACACGCGTTGCAATGACAGAGGTAACCGGCCCAATTATTGCGATTGCATTGGTATTGTGTGCGGTATTTATTCCAACGGCCTTTATTACTGGACTTTCTGGACAGTTTTATAAGCAATTTGCTTTAACCATAACTATTTCAACAGTTATTTCAGCGTTTAACTCACTGACATTGTCACCGGCGCTAGCAGCCTTATTGTTAAAATCGCACGACGCAAAACCAGATGCGTTTACCCGCTTATTAGATAAGTTATTTGGTCGCTGGTTATTCAAGCCATTTAATCGACTGTTTAACCGTGGTGCAACAGGGTATGAAAAGCTAGTACAAAAGCTTATTCGTATGAGTGTGGTGGTAATGGTTGCCTATGTTGCTTTAGTTGGCGGTACGATTAAGCTGTTTGACGCGGTACCTGGTGGCTTTATACCACAGCAAGATAAGCAATACTTAGTTGCCATTGCGCAACTACCAGATGCAGCAAGCTTAGACAGAACTGAAGCGGTAGTAAAACAAATGCAGCAAATAGCGCTCGAGGTTCCTGGTGTTGCAAACACCGTGGCGTTCCCTGGTCTATCTGTAAATGGTTTTACTAATAGCCCTAACAGCGGCATTGTGTTTACACCATTGGCGCCTTTTGCAGAGCGTACCGATCCGAGTATGTCGGCTTCGGCTATTGCAGCGCAACTAAACCAACGTTTTGCAGCTATTGATGAAGCGTTTGTGGCTGTATTTCCGCCCCCGCCAATTCAAGGCTTAGGCACTACAGGTGGCTTTAAACTGCAAATTGAAGATAGAGCTAACAAAGGCTTTGAAGCATTATTTAATAGCTTGCAATCAGTGATTGCTGCGGCGCAAAAAGATCCGGCGTTAATGGGGCTGTATTCAAGCTTTAGAATTCAAGTACCGCAAATGGATATTGATATTGACCGCGAACAAGCACTTATCCAAGGTATTGCGCTTGATGAAGTATTTAACTCATTGCAGATTTATTTAGGCTCAGTGTATGTAAACGACTTTAATATGTTTGGTCGTACCTACCAAGTAAATGCTCAAGCAGATGCTGAATTTAGGGTAGACCCAGAGCAAATACTAAACCTAAAAGTACGTAATCGTGCAGGTAATATGGTGCCACTAGGCTCAGTGCTTACGGTAACGCCAACTATAGGCCCTGATCGTGTTATGCACTACAACGGTTACCCAAGTGCTGAACTTAACGGCAGCCCAGCGCCAGGTTACAGCTCAGACCAAGCGCAAACAGCGATTGAAAATGTATTGGCGAAAACGCTACCTACTGGTATTGAATATGAGTGGACTGAGGTAACGTATCAGCAAGTACTTGCCGGCAATACTATGGTGTACGTGTTCCCACTGGTGGTATTGCTTGTGTTTATGGTACTGGCTGCACAGTATGAAAGCCTACGTTTACCATTGGCCATTATTTTAATTGTACCTATGACTATATTCTCTGCGTTATTAGGGGTGTGGTTTGTAGGCTCAGACAACAATATATTTACCCAAATAGCGTTAATTGTACTGGTGGCACTGGCCTCTAAAAACGCCATTTTAATGGTGGAATTTGCCAAAGATAAACACGACACTGGATTATCGCACCTTGAGGCTATGTTGGCAGCGTGTCGCATGCGTTTACGTCCTATTTTAATGACCTCAATTGCCTTTACCGCGGGTGTTATTCCGTTAGTGTTGGCAACTGGTGCCGGTGCTGAAATGCGTCATGCAATGGGTAACGCAGTATTCTCAGGTATGATTGGTGTGACTGTATTTGGGCTATTATTTACGCCAGTGTTTTACATGCTGGTGGTAAAAAAGCAGCGCGCTGAGGAGTCTTCAAATGACTAAATTACATTTAAACAAATTTAAAATGCCGGCATTTTTAGGCTCAGTGTTAGCGATTGCAGTGTTATCTGGCTGTGCGAGCAAAATAGATACAGCAGCTGAGCAACAACAAGTAAACGAGTTTGTTGCCCAAGCAATATCGGCAGAACAGTATGTTGGTGAAGATGAGCAAAACTGGTGGTACAAGTTAGGTTCAGCGCAATTAAACCAGCTTGTTAGTAACGCATTAGCTAATAACTACGACTTACAAACGAGTCAGTTAGTGCTTAAAAGTGCGTTGGCACGTATTGGTGAACAACAAGCACAATACTTACCGCAAGGCGGTGTTGAGGTTGGAGCTAAACGAAGTGGACTAGGCGATACCAATAGCCGACAGTCAAGTGCAAATGTTGCACTTGACTGGCAGCTCGACTTATTTGGTCGAATAACTGCACTCGTTGATGCCGCAAATTCACAAGCTATGAGCCAAGCAGAGCAAGTTAGGCTATTACAAATTGAAGTTGTGTCATCTGTGGTTAAAGGGTTTGCCAGCTATCAGGGCAACCTGCAAAAGCAACAAATTATTGAAATGCAAATTGAAGCACTTGAACAAAGCATTCAAGTGCTGCAGGCGCAAGTAGATGAAGGTGTGGCAAATGAGCTTGATTTAAACCGCACCATGGCGCAACTTAGGCAGCAACAAGCGCTCATTCCGGCGATTGAATATGCTAAGTTTCGTGACTTATCTACGCTGGCGGTATTAAGTGCACAACCAACGCAATCACTGAGTATTGATGATGAACGTGCTGTATTGAGCAAGGCATTTCAAGTGTCACTAGCAAAGCCAAATCAGGCTATTGCACTAAGGCCCGATATTAGCCGTGCATTATATGACTTTAGTCAAGCAAATAGTTTAAGTGTGGCAGCCAGTAAAGCTCTATTACCCGATATCAGCTTAAGTGGTTTTGCAGGCGTGCTAAGTTTGGGCAGTAATGGTTTTAGCGACACCCAGCAGCAGTGGCAAGTTGCACCACAAGTACAATGGTCTTTATTAAGTTATCCTGCGTTGTTGGCTCAGCGTGATGCGCAGCAGTTTTTAAGTCAAGCTGCTTATACTGACTATCAACAAGTGGTGTTAAAAGCGATTAACGAGAGTGAACTTTCATTGCAATACTTGGTCAATCAAGCACAGCAATCGCGTTTTGCTGAGCAGCGGTATCAATTTGCTAATAATGCATTTTTGCAAGCACAAGCAATGTATGAAGAAGGGCAAATTCCTTACTTAGAGTTGTTAGATGCACGTCAGGATGTTTTAATAGCACAAGAAAATGCTGTTGATTCAACTATTTCATCGTTACTGGCTAAGGTAAATGCTTACCAGTCATTTAATGGACGATGGAGTTACGCGTTAAGTAATACTAACTAGTAGAGTTTTTGATGCCTAATACTGTAGTTACAAACCCAGATACTATTCCTTCATCTATGCAGGCTATTGCCTTAATAGAGCCTAATGAGGATATTAACTTAACGGATATTCAATTACCTGTGCCTCAATGCACAGGTAATGAGCTGTTAGTAAAAGTGGAGTATGTTGGTTTAAATCCGGTGGATGCGCAATTTGCTAAATCTGGCTTTTGTTTATGGCAGTATCCGCATGTTTTAGGCTTGGATGCAGTGGGTGTAGTGGTTAAAGCGGGTAAAGGCGTATTTCCTGGCGTGGGTGAGCGTGTAATGTGGCACGCTAGTATTGGTGAGCAAGGGATATTGAGCGAATACGCAAAAGTGCCTAATTATGCAGTGTCTATCATTCCGCAGCAATTAGCCAGTGACAAGGCTGCTACTTTGCCCTGCGCCGGAATGGCAGCGCTTATCAGCTTAGATAAATTAGCCGTAACTGAAGGCGATACCCTCTTTGTTGAAGGCGGGGCAGGTGCTGTAGGTCAATTTGCTATTCAATTTGCAAAGCAGCGTGGTGCCGATGTATTTACAACCGCCTCCAAGCGTAACCACAAATTGGTTAAGCAGCTAGGGGCTGATGTCGTCTTTGATTACAACGACAAAACCTTATGTGACAAAATTCGCCGAGAGCTTGGCCCACAAGGATTTGATGCCGTTATTGATATTATGGGTGGGGAATCGACCATTCAAAATATCGAGCTAATGCGTTTTTGTGGTCGTATTGCTTGTTTAAATCCACTGCCTAATTTTGAACAGCAGCTAATGTACCGTAGAGCACCCAATATTAGTATTGTATCCTTAGGTGGCGCGTGGTTAGCCAATAGCCTATGCGCGCAGCAGCGCATGAGTTTTATGGGTAATTTGTTGCTTGAAACGGTCTCTAATGGCGAAATAATTCCTCCAGAAGTATTAGCTGTTGATTTTAACGCAAAGGCTGTTTCTAGCGCATTAAACAACCAGTTAGCAGGTGGTTTTACAGGTAAACAAGTGGTTAAAATAAGCTAGGTTTACTCACATTCCCATATTTAAAAAGCGCAGCCTAATTTTAGGCTGCGCTTTTTTGTTTCTACTTTATTACCAAATCCGTATTTGCGGCGCCAACAACCAGAATTATTAAATTTTTAACAAAAAAAATAATAATTCAGCGTACATGTGTAAGCCTTTTTATTTCAACAGTTTACGTTCAGGTAAAGAAAATAAATTGAAAAAACTGTTAATTAATTGAATAGAGTAATTGATCTAAACCGATTTTTATGACGTAATGTAGGTATTATTTATCTGGTCGGATGAGTTCGTTATGAGTTTACGTACAAAATTAAAAAAAGTATTACCAAGTATTTCAGTTACTGAGCAAGAAGCGCTAGACGCTGGCGATGTATGGCTAGAAGGGTCTATCTACCAAGGTAAACCAGATTTTAGCGCGCTACGCGATGTACCTGCGGCAAAATTAACCGCAGACGAACAAGCGTTTCTAGACGGTCCAGTACAAGAACTACTAGGCATGATTGATGATTCAGTCATTCAAAATGGTATTCATTTACCAAACGACATTTTAGAGTTTTTGAAAAAAGAGCGTTTCTTCTCGCTGATCATCCCTAAATCGTTTGGCGGTTTAGAGTTCAGCCCATACGCTAACTCAACAATTGTAGGTACTATTGCAACGAAAAGTTCAGCTGTTGCGGTAACTGTAATGGTACCAAACTCGTTAGGCCCAGGTGAGTTACTACTTCACTTTGGTACAGAGGAGCAACAAGCACATTACTTACCACGTTTAGCAAATGGTACAGACATTCCATGTTTTGCATTAACCAGCCCAGAAGCAGGTTCTGATGCCGGCGGTATTCCTGATGTAGGTACCGTAACTAAAGGCATGTACAACGGTGAAGAAGTACTTGGCCTAGAAATTACATGGGACAAGCGCTACATTACACTCGCACCAATTGCTACTGTACTTGGTTTAGCGTTTAAAGTAGTTGACCCTGATGGTTTATTGGGTGGCAAAGAAAACCTAGGTATTACTTGTGCACTTATTCCAAAAGAGCACCCTGGTGTAGAACTTGGTAACCGTCATGATCCTATGGGTATCCGTTTTTACAACGGTACTACACGTGGTAACAAAGTATTTGTACCAATGGACTTTATTATCGGTGGTCAGAAAAACATCGGTCGCGGTTGGCAAATGCTAGTTAGCTGTTTAGGCGCAGGTCGTGGTATTTCATTACCAGCATTGGGTGTAAGTACAGCACAAGTTGCATTTAAATCAGCTTCTGAGTACGCAGCAGTGCGTGAACAGTTTGGTTTATCAATTGGTCAATTTGAAGGTATTCAAGAAAAGTTAGCTGATATTGCAGGTAAAACATACCTACAAGAAGCAATGCGAGTACTTACAACTGAAGGTTTAGGCATGGGCTTAAAGCCATCGGTAGTGACTGCAATCGCTAAATACCATATGACAGAGCTTGGCCGTGATGTGCTTGACTCAGCAATGGATATTCAAGCGGGTAAAGCAATTCAGAATGGTCCTCAAAACACACTTGCTAGCGGTTATGTGGCACAGCCAATTGCCATTACGGTAGAGGGCGCGAACATTCTTACTCGTAACCTGATGATCTTTGGTCAAGGTGTTATGCGTTGTCACCCATACCTACAGTCTATGGTTGAGTCTATTCATAGCGATGACAAAAACGCAGATGCAGAATTTAACGGTATTTTACGTAAAACAGTTGGCTACAGCACAGCAAACAGCTTACGTGCATTCCGCTTAGGTGTACTACCGTTTACTGCTGGCGCAAGCTCTGCATTACCAGAAGTACGTGACTACGAAAAAGCAGTGCATAAACTATCAGCTAAATTAGCTGTATATGCTGACTTCTCATTACTAGTACTTGGCGGTAAATTAAAGCAAGCTGAAATGCTTTCAGCACGTTTAGGCGATGTAATGAGCTTCTTGTATGCAGCTATGGCATCTATTAAGTATTACGAGCAAAAAGTAGCAAGCAGCGAGCGTGAGCAAGCGGCTCCTTACTTCCATTATGCGACTCGTTTTGCACTACAAAGTGCAGAAGAAGCATTGCACAAGTTCTTAGATAACTTCCCTGCAAGTGGTACTCGTAAGTTCATTCGTTTCATTACTATGAACTACTCAACTAAAATGCCAAAAATCAGCGATGATTTAATTCGTGAATTAGCAAAACAAGCTCAGCTTGATACGGCATTTAAAGCGCAAATCACGCATTTAGTTAAGCCAATTGAAGGTGATGGTCATCACATCAACGAGCAAGCTTACAAAGCTAAAATGGCATCATTAGAGCTATTAGCAAAAGTGAAAAAAGCGCTACGTGCTAAAACCTTTAAGCCGGGTACGCGTTTTTCAATCACGCTTGAAAATGCACTTGCTGCAAAAGTAATTAACGACGCTGAATTTGTTCAGTTAAGTGATTACAACAAAAAGCGTGAAAAAGCGATTCGTGTTGATGAGTTCGACTTCGATATGAACATCCTAGACGACAACGCACAGCCAGTTAATCCGCTTAAAAGTGTGGTTAACCAATAAAATTCAATAATGCAAAGCGCCTGCAGTTTAGGCGCTTTTATTGATACAAAATTAGTGTGGAGTCCTGCTTGAGTAACATCAAGCGGGGCTTTTTTATGGGTGTGATTTAAGCTCATAACTAATGACGACTAATTTAATGGTACAGAACATTATTAAACGTTGTTGTAGTGTGTTTTAACAATGGGTGTAAATAACCTACGTAATTACTTGTTTACATTAGAGTTGTTTAGTGGAATTATTAAGCGTATGTAATATACGCCGTTTTGAGGGTTATAACTCCCAAAGTGGTGTTTAATAAGCTGTTATGTTTTAGGGAAAAATTATGATTTATACGACAACGGAAACTGTTCCTGGTAAAGAAATCGAAGCTGTATTGGGCATAGTTAATGGCAACATGGTTCAGTCTAAACATGTTGGTCGAGATATCATGGCTGGTTTAAAAGGAATAGTGGGCGGCGAACTCAAAGGCTATACCGAGATGTTGATGGAAGCTCGAAATGTAGCGTTAGAACGATTAATAGAAGATGCAAAAAAGTTAAATGCCGATGCAATAGTAGGAATACGATTTACAACTAGCTCAGTTACTGATGGGGCATCAGAAATATTAGTGTTTGGCACTGCCGTTAAACTTCGAACATAACAAACAATTTAAGCAGATTCGAAACGCTTGGCATTTTTGGCGTTTTCTTCCAAAGCCAAGAAATGAGGACGCTTTCCTCTTTTCTGCACTGTATTAAAAGAACAGCCTGACTAAAAGTTTAAAGTTGGCAATGTGTTAACTTATTTGTTAAAAAGAAATTAATAAATATATTAGTGGGGCGCTGGCAGAGATATGCGCTATGAGCACACTATAAAATTGTTATGCGCAAATGGAGTCTGCATGAGTAAAATAATCAAACTATCAGCATTAGTGCTGATCATATTTATTGCTTTATGGCAGCTGAGTAAGAATGAAAAATTTCAATTTTTTGGTAACCTTATAGATCGAGTAGAAACAACTGAAAAAGTAGTCGCATTAACTTTTGATGATGGTCCGACTAGACTTAAAACAAAAGAAATTCTCCAAATCCTAGATGAATCAGAAATTAAAGCTACATTTTACCTAGTCGGCAAAGCTATAGAAGAAAACATTCAAGAAACAAAAAATATCGTTGATAAAGGTCATGAAGTTGGAAACCATTCATATACTCATCAACGTATGGTTTTGAAAAGTTATAACTTTGTTGCAGATGAGCTAGAAAAAACTAATGAGTTAATTACAGAGGCAGGTTATAAAGGTGAAATACATTTTAGACCACCTTATGGTAAAAAATTGTTTTCGCTACCTTATTATCTAAATAATAATATAACTACCGTTACGTGGGATGTGGAGCCTGAAACTTATTTAGATAAAAATGCTAGTGCAAGTGATATATCCGATTACGTTGTCCAAAATACTAAGCCAGGGTCAATTATTCTTTTACATGTAATGTTTAAATCTAGAGGTAATTCAATGGCTGCGGTACCTTTAATTGTTCAGCAGTTAAAAGATAAAGGTTATCGCTTTGTTACAGTATCTGAATTAATAGGCAGTAGCGCATAACAAGGTGCTTAAAAGGACTAAAACAGTTTGCTCGTTTTTTGCAAAGTACCGCAAAAAAGCCAGCCAACCATTTTAGCCTCTTAGCAAAGCGTTATGTGAATCTCACGGTAAGGAGTACCAATGAACAAATATATTTCAATTCTAGCTATTTCAATCTCTCTAATTTCAACCATTGCTTTTGCGAGTGATGATAAATTTGATTATGAGAATTTTGTTAAGCAATACTATCAAGCAATGACTAATACACAACAACCAGGAGCATCTAGAGAAGACTTAGAGATTTACTTGTCATTCTTAACTGATGATGTTGGTAATCAACATTTTCCTAATGCGCCAGATGACTCAAGAGAGCCTGATGGTAAAAAATTAATGCGTGAAGGTATGTCTCGATATCTAGGTGTTCATACCGATTATAAAGCAAAAATTCTTGAGTATATTGTTGGTTATAATTCCATAGCACTTAAACATACTTTCTCCGCTACAGGCCTACGTTCAGACGGCTCAGAGTTTAGCTATAACAAAGTGGTACTAGATGTTCTTGAGTTAGAAAATGGTAAAGTATCAGTAATTCGCAGGTACGGTAAATAATTCACATAACAAGGCGCTTAAACGGAAAAATTACAGTTGGCTCGCGCTTCGCGCAGTTTAGCCTAACTGTATTTTTCCGCTTACTTTGGCGTTATGCATTTCCGTAAGCTGGAGAAATCAGTGAACCCAATCTACGACACTAGTAATACTTTCGCGAAGATTATTGCTGGAGAGGCCCCCTGTGTAAAGGTCTATGAGGATGATTTAACGCTCGCATTCATGGATATAATGCCGCAGAAGGATGGTCACGTATTAGTAGTACCCAAGGAACAAGCGGTCACAATTTACGATCTGTCTGCAGAAGCTGCTCAAGCATGCATGCTAACCGTTCAGAAAATAGGTAAAGCTCTCGAGCGCGCTATGGGGGTGACTGGGTCAACCATATTCCAGCACAATGGCTCTTCTGCCGGTCAAACTGTAGGGCATTTTCATTTTCATGTTTTTCCAGGACCTTTGTTGGTGATAAAAGACCATGGCGTGCAGTTTGAAGAGGTTGGGAAGCTTAAAGAGATAGCTGCGTTAATCATTGCACAATTAGAAAGTCCACATGCATAACAAGTGCAGGCACGGCGACTCCCACTACATTACGCCTCCGGCTCCATTTCGTGGGCGCGCGTGCTGCAAGCGTTATGTACCTAGGGTGATATGAAAACACTGATTTCAATTTTACTTTGTTCTTTGTTGGCTGCATGTGGCTTCCAATCTATTAAATTGGTTGGTTATGGTAAAAAACTCGATGTTCCTGTCTATGAGGCCTGCTTCTTTGACAAATTTGAAGAGTATCGGTCATTAACTAGTTATTTGCTCTCCGTAGAAGTAGAAAAAGCTGAAGGGCAAATTAATTACTATGAATTAACAATTGATGGTACAAATACAGAAGACTCAGGGGAGGTGTTTACACCTAAGTCTTTCAAAGAGTCAAAAGAATTTCTGGAAAATATAGTTAATGAGTGTTCAGCTTAAGGCGGTACATAACAATGCAAATTAAAAGCGCGGACAAAAACAGTTGGCTTTGCTCGTGCCTCACAAATTATAGCCAACTATTTTTTGCCGTTTATTTGCTGCGTTATGTTTTGCGAGAGTAGCCATTGAATTTAGGAAGTTGGGATAGCGCCATAATTAGAAGTTTATTTATCTCAAGTATCTTTTTGCCTCTAGTTGCCATTTTGAATTCAGGCAAACTGCAATTTTCTGATATTTTGGGGTTGTTTGTTTCTTTTCTACTTTATATTGGCGTTTTTCTCCTAATTTCAATTTTGGGTTGGCTATTTATTGGTTTTCCTACTCATTGGGTAATATGTAAATTTACCAACAAAAGCTATTTGTTTTATGCCTTATTTCCTAGTGTTTTTATCTGTCTAAGCTTCTACTTTAATGGACAGTGGATGTTAGGTGTTATCGCTTTAATACAGGCTTTACTATTTCGTCGTTTTGTTTTTAAAATCAAAACATAACAAAAACATAATGGTGGGAATTTTACTCGCTGGTAAAGCGCTCCTAAAATCCCCATATGTTAAGCGTTAGTTTGCTCTAAAGTTTTACTAGGGAAAGTGGTTTCAAATTCTGGTGAGTTTGTTAATCGAAGTGCTTCATCACAGGAAGTGTTTAGGTTTTACTTGTCGCGTTTAGCGTTCAAACTTCCATGTAATCTCAATCACGTTAAGCCTTAACTTTTCAATAGTTTGTTGGTAATGTTGCGTTTACAAAAGTTACGGTTGTTTGTTTAAGTAAAGTGGGGCGGCCAAGCCGCATCAAGTCCGCATAACTAACAAGCAATTTAATAGGACAAAAAACAGTTGGCTTCGCTTCGCGATTATAGCCAACCATTTTTCGCCCATTAATTGAGGCGTTATGTTCAAAAAGGAATCGCATGTCTGAAGAATTAGCCGTGGAAATGGAATCGTCCAAAAGAGGAAAGCTATTAACTGTCGTCAGTCTATTTCTGGCATTTGGCTGTGTATCTTCTTTGGCAA